>JACROU010000061.1 GCA_016214265.1 Candidatus Omnitrophota bacterium | reverse complement strand
TGTCCTTAACTCATCAACATGAACCTTCCTTATCTCCGTAACCAACGCCGTGATTGTCGGGTTCGTAAAAGACGACTGCGAGAATCCACGCCGCACAAACTCTCCGTTCAAAAATGACCGCAACTCGTCAATATGAACCTTCCGGACTTTCGTTGATAAATCCGAAAGCGCCGGATCCGTCCACGCTGGCGTGTTTGATGAACATTGTTTTGGTGGCATTAAATGAGCCATGGTTCTCCCTATGAGGCGTAAACCGCCGTCTTATCAAAAAATCCTTTTGTGCCTGATGCGTTCGTTCCGTAATACTTGTTATTCCCGGGAGAAGCCGCACCGTTCTCCAGCTTCACTGTCGACACCCCGCCGTCTTTTATCTGCAACTGATCGCTCGCCGACACCTGAAACACCGCTGTATCAATAAGGCCGTCCAAATACTCCGGTGTGGTGTCGCTCACATCAGCCTTCAACTTATTAGGCGAATTTTCTGTCGGTAAAACCCCTGCCGCTGAAGGAACGCTCGCCAAACCAGTGATCGCTGAACCATGCACCTTATTGAGCGAGGTGATCTGCGCAAGTTTTGTATCCTCAATGCCCGCACCCGGGGCGACTTTGTCGTTCGTAATCTGCAACAAAGGGTCGGTCAATAACTCCAACGCCTCCCAGTTAGCCCGGCAGGCTGGCGGGAAATTGATCAACAGCATGTCGTTTTCTGGTTTAGTCTTGTCCCAAGCCATCGCCCACCTCCTTCTTTTGATACGACTCGGCGACCTCATTGAGATCGTAAAGCTCAGCCCCTTGCTCTCGTAACATCTGAATCCAGCAGACATCATGCACAGCCATCTGCTGTGCGTAATTCATCGCCTGCTCAGAGCAGGTAAAAACAATGGGTTTTCTTTTTGGCATACGCAGGATAATATCTCCCCTGACCGACACATACGCCATATCGTCAGGAATCTCCTTCTTGCATTTACAACAAACCAATTTATCCATCTTGGGCTCCTTCTGCTTGACTGGCGTGTTTAATAAATTTCTTCAACAAAACATTCAAAGCCGGTTTACTAAAATCAGCGTCCTTAATACCGATATTCTTGACCCGGCTAATTTCGCCGCCGTCGTTAACCTTATATAAAATGACACCGTTTAAAAACTCGCCGTTCTCAAACTCAATGACTACTTTGCATGGAATCAACTTTTTTGCCATTCGCTATCCTCCTAAATCCCGTGACTGTGCCAGTCAAACATACCTGCCTGCGCCACGCCTTGTGCGTCGTATAGTTTCACTTTGAAACCCGTGGTACTTTTATCCACAAACTTCGAGTAAATCCCGTTTCCGCTTCTTATCTCTATGTGAACACTCGGCTCCTCATGATACGTTTTGATGAAAAACACTTCCTTGCCGTCAGCCGCTGAAACAACCGCATCATTACCGCTGTCGTCAACGTCCGGCAAATCGCCGAAATACTGAAACGTTGAGCAGGTGATCTCATCGCCCAAATTCTCCCGATTTAACGTCAACTCGATCTGAAAATACCGGCAGTAATAATCACCGGGTTGATAAGTTTCCCAATCCCGCCATGTGACGTTGTCCTCCGATGTCCGAATACGAAAACTTGTAGCCCGCAAAGTTTCCTGCCCGGTAAAGCGGTACGTGAGGCTGTCGTTAAATTTCGTAACGCCGTCGCTGTTAAACCTCCGCCCCAAAGAGGTGGCAACAACAACATCGATGCCGATATAAACACTCGCCACATACCCTAAATCCCTGACCGGCGTGGTATACGTTCCTGACATGACCCCATCCGTGATCACAATCGACTCGGCATTCTTCTCGACATTAACCTTATCGCCTTCCCACAAGGGTTGTTCCTGATACTCGGCGACCATATTCCTGAACGGAATCTCTGTAATAGTCACCACCGACTCTTTTGCGTTCATGGAATAATTGCCTGACGTATCTATCGCTTTAATCCAATAACTCTGCCCAACGCCCTGTTTGACTTCTTTGGTCAAATAATGCGAACCCTGCTGAAGCGTGATAAACTCGCCGCTGTCCCAGTTAAGCCCACGCCTGATCTCATAACCCCACGCATCCACGTCCGTAATCGGTGTCCAGCCAAAGTAAAGTAAATCCCTGTTGCGGTTAGCCAAAAATGAAGAAACATCCGATGGCGGCGCTGACTTGCCAACAACCGTGATTTCACTCTCCGGAGCCATAACCAGTGAACTCTCCTCGTTCATAGAATCAACCGATGTGACCTTAACCTTATAGGTATGGCCGTCAACGATATCGCCGATAATACGGAACTGTGTGCCGGTGGTCTCGCCTCTTGCCCGCCAGCTCTGTCCATTATCATCGCTAATGTAAATCTTCGCCTTGGCGTAGGACTTGACGTAATGATCCACATACGCCGGGCGGTCAAACCAAACATCAATTGCGTTTTCGATCGTTCCGTCTGTTTTCTTAACCAGCGACTCCGTCAAACTCAAGTTATTGACCGCAGGGATCTGACTTGATAACGAGGAATAATTATTCTGCGGCAAGATAATATCCGAATCGTCATACACCGCCTCGCTATACTCAAGCGCCGATATCTGCACCTCGTGCTTGCCTTCCCGCTGAACCGACACCACCCGGAAGTCTTTCTTTACCTTGTTCGTTTCGCCGATAGCGTAAACATCAAATGCCTGCGGATCATCGGAAAACGCCTCACACGCAATCTCGGCATGCGTTCCTGTGGACGAAGTGATAAGCCGCTCCTCAATCGTGTCATCAGCAAATCGAACCTGTATCTTGTAAGACTTGCCGTCCTCGATGACCATCGAACGGTCTAATTTAATAAGAGCGACTGAACTCCCCGCCTGAACCCTGCCTGAAAAACCCCATTGAGGAACGTCGTGTGATATTGAAATAATATCTCCCGCCTGACACGCCACAGCGTCAATCCCCGCTCTGAATACAACTGAACGATTGATGTAGCGTGCGACTTTCAAAGCGTAGCGTGCCGCCCGAATAGCGTAACTCGCCCCTGTAGTAAACAAACGAAGCTGGCTCTTACGCATTGGCTCACCTGAAGCCAGCGATTCCTCATCGATATAAGCGATCGTCTCCTGCCGGTAATTTTTCTCTTTATCGGTAAACTGCACCTCGATCACATTCGGCACTTCTTTCATCGTTTTCCAGCTCTGAGCGAATGAGTCTTTGACGATATTGCCCATGCCGAATAACTGAGTAGGCGTGGTCGGCTTATCAATCTTGAACGTCAACCCTCCGGCGCTATATACCGGCATAGCGTTAAACGTGGCGCATAGTTGAATTAAAACATCGAGCGCCTTATTGTTGCTGTCAATTACCACATCCATCCGGAACCGCTTCTCATACCCGCCCTTGCCGTCAGGAACTCGTTCCTCGCAATACTGCGACATCTCAAGAAGTGAAGCGTTATCTAAATTGTCGGTTAAAATAAATTCGCCCAAGCCGTATCTTTTATTCGTGACCA
>JACROU010000046.1:35956-54728 GCA_016214265.1 Candidatus Omnitrophota bacterium | reverse complement strand
GCATTTCACAGCGCGCGATTTTGCGTATCGGCCGCAAGTTCACACGGGATATTTACGGGAAAGATTTGCGGCGAGTGGACCCGAAATTATTCGATGAGATTTTGCGCGAGGAATTTTCGTCCAGGCGGCCGGCGGCTCAATTTCCGAAGTTTATTCAGACGAAAGAGCCAGCGCTGGTGGTCACCGGACCTCTGGCTCCGGAGGCTTTGCTGGCTCAAATCAGCTCCGGAAAAACCGTGGTGGTGCATTATTCCGATCCCGGATTTAAGAAAAAGTTTGATATCGCGGCCGCGCGCGCGGTTGAGTTGGGGCTCGTGAGCCAGGATCAGCTCGCGAAGCATGCGTATTTCGCCAATTCCTCCGACGTCGGAGGAATTGAAGAATTTTACGTGAAATTATTGAAGGGCGAGCGCGTGGCTGGCTTGCGCAGTCTGAATTGGCTGAAGAGCGTGAGCGGACTCGCGGCCAGTGATCCGGTGGTGTGGATGGCCAAAGATTCCGTGATTGACGCGGTGACGAAAAAAGGTGTTGCCGGACGGGGTCTGGCGTTTACCGATCAGGCTTTGAAGCGTGGATCGAGCGTGGATCAGATTCTCTACGACATTGAGAGGCTGGCACTTGCGGTGAAATTGGGTCGCGGGGCGGACGAATTAGCATTGCAGGGGCTCGTTGTATTCCAGAACGGCCGGTATTTAGCCACTAACCACTTCCTGGAATCGTTCCTCGCGAATGCTGTGCTCGTGCAGCAAGTCCGAAAACTTGTGGCGATTATGGCCTAAATTTATTATACTTCTCGGCTTCCGGACGCTTTTATTTCCATTCCAATCATAAAGGAGACAGGGTTATGGCACTATCATCAGTATTATCGGAAAAGGAGACAGGTAAGATGTTAACAATCACTCAGATTTCAGATTTGTTGGAAAAAGACGCGGATAATTTGCTCCGCTATACGTGCAAAGCGGTCACAAAAGACAAGATTCATGTGCCGGGCCCGGATTGGGTGGACCGCATTTTTAGCGCGACCGATCGTTCGATTCCCGTTCTTCGCAGTCTCCAGCAGCTTTTCGGAACCGGTCGTTTGGCGAATACCGGATATCTTTCCATTCTTCCTGTCGATCAAGGCATCGAGCATTCTGCCGGGGCTTCTTTTGCGCCCGCGCCGGAATATTTTGATCCGGAGGGCATCGTGAAACTGGCTATCGAAGGCGGTTGCAACGCGGTAGCTTCGACGCTTGGCGGACTCGGCATGGTGGCCCGCAAGTATGCTCACAAAATTCCTTTCATTCTCAAAATTAATCACAACGAACTTCTGACATTTCCGAATCGATATGATCAGGTTCTTTTCGCCAACGTGAAACAGGCGCGCGACATGGGCGCGGCGGCCGTGGGTGCAACAATTTATTTTGGTTCGCCCGAGAGTACGCGTCAGATTAAAGAAGTGAGCGAAGCGTTCCACATTGCGCACGAAATGGGACTTGCGACGATTCTCTGGTGTTACCTCAGATCGAGTGGGTTCGTGGTGGACGGAGTTGATTATCACACGTCCGCTGATTTGACCGGACAGGGGAATCATCTTGGTGTTACGATCGAAGCCGATATCATCAAACAGAAATTGCCCACGAATAATCGCGGTTATGAAGCGCTCAATAAAGAGAAAAAAGGTTACGGCAAGTTTGACAAGCGGATGTACTCAGATCTTGCGACGGATCATCCGATTGATCTTTGCCGCTATCAGGTTGTGAACAATTACATGGGACGCGCGGGTCTGATCAATTCCGGCGGACCTTCTGGAAAGAATGATTTGGCCGAAGCGGTTGTGACGGCCGTCATCAACAAGCGTGCCGGCGGTATGGGGCTCATCAGCGGCCGTAAAGCGTTCCAGCGTCCGATGAAAGATGGTGTCAAGATTCTAAATGCCATTCAGGACGTTTATTTGTCAAAAGACGTTACCATCGCTTAAAAATTTTGAATGACGAATGCCGAATTTCGGTTCGGCATTTAAAATTCGACATTCGTTATTGTTCCGTGTGAGGGGTCACACTCGAAGAAAGAGTTGTGGCCCCTTTGTCTTTTCAGAACTTTAAATATCACCGCATCATTTATCTTTTCCTTTTCTCACTATTTCTCTTGCGGAGTCTGTTTTCTGTCCATTCGCTCTGGCAACAGCATCATCCCTTATCGTTTACGGCCCCTCAAAAACCCGCGCCGCCTCAAGCCTTCAGTTTTAAATGTCAGGAAATACAGAAGTAGAAAACAGTCAATCTTTGCTTTCGAACGTCGTTTATAAGAACCACAGTTTTAAGCAGGTAACTCTGAAAGGAGAAAGTATGTTATCGAAAAGAAAATGGATATCGGTGTTCTGCGCGCTGGGGCTGGTGATGACCACGGCGAGTGCGTGGGCCCAGGACACAGTTACGTCTGCGTTGGATCAACGCGCTCTCGATGAACTGAAATTGATGAGTGATACTATTTCGAAAGCAGCAACGATTAGCTTTGAGACGAAAAGTATGGTGCCAGTCAAGGCGCCTAGCGGGATTTGGATTAATCTTTATGGGGACTCGAAGGTTGTGATGCAGGGACCCGATAAACTTTTTGTGAGAACGGCAGGTGATTTGGCCCCGAACGATTTTTATTTCGATGGCAAAAATATCACTTCTTATTCCGCGTCTAAAAATTTATTTGCCGTCAGGCCGGCTCCGGCTACTGTCGAGGCCGTGATTGATGAGGCGTACCGGGACGAGGGGAAATCGTTTCCGTTTGCGGATATTCTGGTTTCTGAACCGTACTCGGTTTTGACCGATGGACTTACGAGCGCGTTTTATGTCGGGCGTTCGACAATCGGCGGCGTCTTGACGAGTCATCTCGCATTTTCGCATCAAGGTCAGGAATGGCAGATTTGGATTGGCGTCGAGGATCATCTTCCGCGTCTTGTGTGCGCGACCTATCTGGAGGATGTCCGTGAACCTAGTTATACGGCGGAATTCAAGGACTGGAAATTGAACGAGCCGGTGGATGCGCAAACATTTGTTTATCAAAATACAACTAATGCGGCGATGACCGAATTTCGGAGTCCGGCCGTGTTTAGCCGCAGTACTGCTCGTGATGCCGCGCCTCAACTAATGGCGCAAGGAGTTCAGTCATGAAACAAACAAAACTCGTGCTGAGTGTGATGATGGCAGTATTGCTTTTACTTCCGGGCATTGAAATGGTATTCGCGCGCGGAGGCGGCGGTGGCGGTCGAATGGGCGGAGGTTGGGGCGGCGGCCGTATGGGTGGCGGGGGATTTGATCGCGGTGGTGGTGAATTTCGAGGAGGTGGAGAAGCACGTGGAGGCGGCTTTGAGCACGGCGTGGGAGAGCGGCCCGGCGAGCACGGCAGTGGTGAATATCATGGCGATCATGGTGGAGATCAAAAGCATCATCACGACAACAATAACAACAATAATAATAACAACACGACCAATAATTATAATTATTACGGCGGAGCTCCCGGGTGGGGTTGGGGTTGGGGAGGTGCTGATGACGCGCTTGCCGGAATGGCTCTGGGTGCCGCTATCACTTCAGCGGAGCAGCCGATTCAGCCCACTACAGTTATTGTGCAACAGCCGCCAACAACCATAATTCAACAGGCGGCACCAGAAGTGCCTGCGATGCCGATAGCACCTCCGGGTGAACCTGCTTTTGGTACGGAGGTGACCGTGCTTCCGAAGGGAGCTCAGTCCAGGAACGTCCGTGGGATGATGGCATATCAAGATGGACCTGTATGGTACAGACCGTTTTTTAGTTCAAATGGCGCTGTATATTATCAAGTTGTTCCGCCGCCATCTTCAGCGGAGGGGGGCAGCACAGGAGGGCAGCAATAGCAGCTGTCGTAATCGTGTTGCAAAAACTGTGGTAGAGTTTAAATGGCATAATTCTCTTGTGGAAAGGGGCATTAATCAACGATAGGGACAAAAGTTGTAACGCAAGGAGGTGCCGTCATGGTTACAAAAAAACATCCTCAAAATCAGAAAAATCAAATATCACGTGGTCATAGTGAAAGCCTTGTCCCTGCGAAAGAGCGGGGGGCGTGGTTAGACTTTGGAAGAATTGCAGTTGACGTTAAAGATCTGAAGGACAAGATCGAGGTTAAAGCGGATATTCCAGGACTCACCAAAAATGATATTGAAGTATCAATTAAAGACGGAAATTTGGTGATCAAGGGAGAGAAAAAAGAAGAGAAGGAGGAAAAGGGGAAAGACTATTACTGGAAAGAAAGAAGTTACGGAAGCTTCTACCGGGCGATTGATCTGCCTTGCATTGTCGATGCAAATAAGGTTGCTGGTAATTATAGGCATGGAGTGCTGGATTTGGTTTTGCCAAAAAGTAAAGAAGCATCGACAAAGCCGGTTAAGATCAATTTGAAGGGTTGATCAAAAATAGGGTAGCAAGGAAGGTCTGATATGGCGACGAAACGGATTCTGATTGCGGAAGATGAGCCGGCACAGCTCAAATTAATTTTGCGTCAATTAAGAGAATGCGGCTATGAGGTGGAAGGATGCCTTTCTGCCAGGGAGGCACTTCAACTATTTAGAACAGAATCCTTTGATCTCATTATCACGGATTACAAAATGTCGGACATGTCCGGTATTGATTTCCTCTGCGAAATTAAGCGGCTGAATCCCGGCGCTCCGGTTATTTTTATGACAGGTTATGGAACTATTGATCTTGCCGTGAGCGCCATGAAAAAAGGCGCTTTTGATTTTCTCACCAAACCTTTCAGTTTCGATGTTCTGATCTATACCGTGCGCCGCGCCTTTCAGGTGAAATTTCTTGAAGAAGAAAATGTGCGGCTTCATATGGAGCTTATGGACCGCTTTTCTTTTGACAGCATTGTGGGGGGGAGTCCGCCGATGAAAGCGCTCTTCAAACAAATCGTCACGGTTTCGATGAGCGACGCGACCTGTTTGATCGAAGGCGAAAGCGGAACTGGAAAAGAAATTATTGCCCGCGCCATTCATTATGAGGGGCTTCGCAAATCCAAACCTTTTGTTGTTATAAATTGCGCGGCCATTCCGGAAAATTTATTGGAATCGGAAATGTTCGGGCATGAGCGCGGAGCTTTTGTTGGCGCTATGCATCGGCATATCGGAAAATTTGAGCAAGCCAATGGCGGAACGCTGTTTCTCGATGAAGTGGGTGATATGCCGCTTTCGATGCAGGGAAAAATTCTTCGGGTTCTTGCAGAAAAGCAATTTGAAAAAATCGGAGGGACGAAACCGGTTTCCATCGATGTCCGGGTGATTGCATCCAGCAACAGGCCTCTCGCGGATTTGGTCCAAAAAAAAGAGTTTCGTGAAGATCTTTATTACCGTCTTAATGTGGTTCCAATTCATGTTCCGACACTTCGCGAGCGTAAGGAAGATATCCCCCTTCTTATCCGCCATTTTTTGACGAAGTACAGTCAGCCGCACATGCATGTAGCTCATGACGTGGTTCAGATGTTGATGAAATACGATTGGCCCGGGAATGTGCGCGAGCTTGAAAATATTATTGAGCGCATGCTAATTATGTCTTCCATGACAAAAACGCTGCATGTTAGTGATGTGCCGATGGAAATAAGGGAATCCATATTGCACCCCGGTACAAAAAAGGCTGCCTAATTTCAAACCAGTTGAGTTGTCTTTTACTGCAAAGTTAAATCTGCTATACTGGTTGTCCATTAACGTTATGAAAACTCTCGTGAAAACTTATTCTGCCCATGAAACTGCGATTATCGATGAAGGAGCCTTGATCTCTCCGGGTGTTCAGATCTGGCATTTTTCCCACGTGATGCCGGGTGCAAGCCTGGGGGCAAACTCTAAAGTTGGCCAGAACGTATTCATCGACCGGGATGTTTGTATTGGCCAAAATGTGAAGATTCAGAACAATGTTTCGGTCTACCGGGGAGTCTCCCTGGCGGATAATGTTTTTGTGGGTCCTTCCGTTGTGTTTACCAACGTGTTTTCGCCCCGTTCCCGATTTCCCAAAAATCCCGATGAATATCTTAAAACTCACATTGGTGAAGGCGCAACTTTAGGGGCTAACTCGACGATCGTTTGCGGTGTTTCGGTGGGTGAGCATGCGTTTGTGGGAGCTGGCAGTGTCGTCACCAAAAATGTTCCTCCCTTTGCTCTTGTGTACGGAATTCCCGCGTCGCTGAAAGGTTGGGTTTGTATTTGCGGCCAGAAATTGCCTTCGGCTTCACGCGGTCCGCATAAAATTGTATCCTGCCGAACCTGCGGAGAATCCTACCGCAGTAGTAAATCAAAATGTCAAAAAATCTAGCCGGGAAGAAAATCTTGGTCCTTTTGGCCGGATTTTTAGAAAATGATTCCCGTGTGCGTCGGCACATTCTTTTTTTGCGGGACCAGGGCTTTGCGATTACCCTGATGTCGTTTGATGAGAATCCTGCTTCGGGACTGCCTGCCATCGAATATCTGAAATGGCCGGGGTTTGACCGCGTAAAAAAGCAAGCCCGATTCTGGTCTGGATCCAAAGGACCGCTATTTTATATCCTCAAGCTTGTTTCGATTTTCTATTTCAATGTGCTTGCATTTTGGGCAATCAAGAATCGCCGATTCGATTTTTATCTGGCTAATGATTTCGATACACTTTCGGCGGTCTGCTGGACCGCCCGCCGCCCCCACGAAAAGGTGATTTATGACAGTCATGAATTGTTCGCCGAACAGCGGCTGAATACGCCCCGGTTTTATATCCGTTTAATTCAATTTTGGGAGAAAAAACTTCTCGGTTCTGTGGATTCTGTTGTCACTGTAAATAACTCTATTGCTTGTGAACTGGTCCGGCGCCATTCTTTGAACCGGAAACCCGCGGTAATATTGAATGTTCCTGAAATTTCGGAATTCATTTCTCACGCCCATAAACAGCCCAATAGCGTTTTATTCCACGGAAATTTGTCGCGGGGAAGAGGTTTAAAAGAACTAGTTCTGGCTATGACCCATTTGCCGAAAGTTCAACTGGTCTTGCGCGGCCGAGGTGACATGGAAGATGAGCTCAGGCAGTTGGTTAAAACTCATGGATTATCAGACCGAATTCAATTTGAATCACCCGTGGCGGTGAATTGTGTGATCCCGGAGGCTGAAAAATTTGAAATGGGTGTCGTTTTTCTTGAGCCGGATTGTCCGAATAATGAACTCGGCCTTCCTAACAAGATTTTCGAGTATCTTCACGCGGGTCTTGCAATTCTGTCCAATTCTGCTGTGGAGATTAAAACACTTTTGGATAAAGAGCGGGATCGGTATCATTTCGGGAAAGAAAGAGAAAAATGGAGACTGGTTTTTGAATCTCTTTCAGAAAGGGAAGATCAAAAGTTATGTGCGGTATCGCAGGCGCATATTTAAAAGAGACTAAAGGACGTTTTCCCATCCGTGAAATGACGGATATTCTGAGGCATCGCGGACCCGATGATGAAGGTTATGTGTTGATCGATCCCCGGACTTCTTCTTGTTCGGAACGCGCCGGGAAAGAAACGCGGCCTGAACTGCAGTTGGAATCTATCGAGCATCCCTGGCCTGATAATGTTCAGCTCATCTTTGGTCACAGGCGTCTGGCGATCATCGATTTATCACCCGCCGCTCATCAGCCGATGACGGATAGAAAACGCAAATTCTGGATTACCTATAACGGAGAAATCTATAATTACCGGGAGCTGCGTAGCGAGTTGGAAAAACAGGGTTCTGTTTTTCGTTCAGATTCGGATACGGAAGTGATTTTGGAAGCGTATCAGGCGTGGGGCGAAGATTGTCTTCATAAACTTAATGGCATGTGGGCATTTGCGCTTTGGGACTCGGAGAAAAAAGTGCTTTTCTGCTCGCGTGACCGTTTCGGCGTAAAGCCGTTTTATTACACGCAATCGAGAGGGAATTTCTATTTTGCTTCTGAAATCAAGGCGCTGCTTGAGCTTCCCGGTGTGCGTAAAGAATTTTCCGAGGAAGCTGTATTCGACTATCTTGCGTTTGCGCTTCATAACCGCGCCTCTCGGACTTTTTTTAGCGGAATTTGTTCGCTGGAGCCGGGATCAAAACTGATTCTGGATTTGTCCGGCGAAATACAGATTTCGCGCTGGTATTTTTTTCCGGAAAATATCGGAATTACTCCGTATTCTTCGAATACTCCCATTGAGTTTGCCGAAAGGCTTGGCGATGCCGTTCGTTTGCGATTGCGCAGCGATGTGCAGGTGGGTAGCTGTCTTTCCGGCGGATTAGATTCCTCTTCTATTGTGATGCTTGCCGCACGGGAAACTAAACTTCCGATTCAAACATTTACCTCCTGTTTTAAAAATCTGCGTTACGACGAAAGAAAATTTGTTGGCGCCGTGATGAATAAGATCAAGGCCCATTCCCATTTTGTTTTTCCCGACGGACAGCGTTTTTGGGAGGAATGGCCCCAGCTTATTTATCAGCAGGAAGAACCTTTTGGTTCTACGAGCATTTACGCCCAATGGTGTGTGATGCGGGAGGCGGCCTGGTCCAAAATTCCCGTGCTGTTGGACGGGCAGGGCGGTGATGAATTGTTAGCGGGTTATCTGCGCTACCGAAGAAATCGCGCGGTTGGTTTGTTGCTCCAGGGTGATCGGCGGGGATTTCCGCTGGCACTTGCCAATCCCAAGGCGTTTGCATTTTTCGGATTTCATTTCATGCCGCCTTCACTTTGCGCCGCTATGGCTCGTTCAGCAGCCCAGTGTTCCGGATATTTAAACAAAGATTTTTTGAGGCGTCATTTTGATCGCACTGAAGAATGGGTGATTGAGCGGGGGCTTTCGCAGCGAAATCTTTCCGAAGCGCTCAAGAGCGATTTTCTCGACTACAGTCTGCCCGCGCTTCTGCGGTATGAAGATAAAAACTCGATGCGTTTTTCCGTTGAAACGCGGCTTCCATTTCTGGATTACCGGCTGGTGGAATGGGTATTCGGATTGGAGGATGCCGCAAAAATTGATGCTCATTCGACCAAGCGTATTTTACGGGAGGGAATGCAGGGAATTCTTCCTGAGGAAATACGGCTTCGATCTGATAAAATGGGATTTGTCACGCCGGAAGCCGAATGGCTTTCGGGCGGCGCCTCTTTTCTTTCGGAACTTTTCCGGGAGTCATCGAAAAGTGAGATTGGCCAGTGGATCAAGACTGAAAAAATTGCCCGGATCGCGAAAAATGGCGGTCCTTGGAATCAATTTATTTGGCGCGCGATTAATCTTGAACTGTGGATGAAAGTATTTTTTTCAACGAAATCTGAAACGAACCATGAAAATTCTCTTTATCAGTCAGTACTATCCTCCTGAAACGGGGGCTTGCTCGAACCGGATCTCAGGATTTGCCCGTCACCTTGCCGCATCAGGCCATGAGGTCAGCGTGATTACGGGTTTTCCGAATTATCCCTATCGTGAGATTTATCCCGGGTATAAACGTACGTGGTGTCAGACCGACAGTGACGGCAAAGTGCAGATTTTGAGAACATGGCTGACAACCATTTTTCCGAAGCGCCCCATTCATCGTCTTGCTAACTATTTAGGTTTTTTTATTTCTTCGATGTGGGCGGCCATGTTTTACGCGAAAAAACAAGAAATTGTTGTGGCCACATCAGGCCCCATTCTTGTTGGATTTTCGGGTGCTTTAGTTTCCTGGATGAAAAGGATTCCTTTTATTTTAGATCTTCGTGATATGTGGCCCGAACGCATTGTCGCGGCTGGAGAATTTAAAAACCGTTTTGCGTTGAAAATTCTGGAATGGATTGAGCACTTCATGTATCGAAGAGCCCGGAGGATTGTTTGTGTTACCGAGGGGCTTCGGGAAAATCTAATCAAAAAGGGCGTGGATGAGCGAAAAATATGTGTCATCACCAACGGAACAGATCCGGATTTGTTCAAACCTGCCTTGCGGGAGGAGACAAGTGTTTTTGAGGCGTTTGGTATTCCGAGGGGTTCTTTTGTTGTGGTATATGCGGGAACCCTTGGTTTGCTTCAAGATCATGATATGATTTTGAACACTGCCGAAGTTTTGAAGGAATTTAAGGATATTTATTTGGTGCTGATCGGCGAGGGGGTCCGGAGGACTTTTCTTGAAGAAGAAACAATTAAGCGGCATTTGTTCAATGTGCGTTTTCTTCCGAACCTGAAGCGTGAGCAACTTGCCGAAATTTTGCCTTTTGCCCAAATCGGCATCAATCCGAATACGAATATCCGTCATAATCGTATGGCCATCCCTGTGAAAATGTTTGACTACATGGCCTGCGAACTTCCCGTGGTACTCGCCAATGACGGCGAGGTGAAAAATATGGTGGAAGATAATCTTATTGGTTTCTGTACTTTACCTGGAAATGTGCCAATGTTTGTCGAGGCCATTCTCAAACTTTATCGTGATCAGAAACTTCGTTTGGAGATGGGTAAGCAAGGAAGAAAACTGGTTCAGCGGCAATTTTCGATTCAATTATTGTCAGAAAGATTTGAGGACGTCGTTGTAAATAAGGGGGGTCGCACCTATGCCAGTTCCATATAAAGTTGGGAAGGATGAAAAAAATAAATTTTTGCAAAACGTTGAGGCTCAGTTGCATCATTTCCCGTTTCCTCCGCAGATCGTCGTTGAATCAACGGCGGCCTGTAATTTGGAATGTATTCATTGCGGGCATGCCACCATGAAACGCATGCGCGGGAACATGAAGGAAGAACTCTGGAAAAAAATTATCGATGAAATTGCGGATACTGCGCCTGCGACAGAAGTATGGCCAACTTTTTATGGCGAAGCCTTATTGCTTGGAAAGAAAGTCACGGAAAGGATTCGCTATGCCGCGAATAAAGGGCTGACGAATCTGGTTTTGAACACGAATGGTACGATGCTTTCGGATGAATTGATCAGGGAGGTTCTGGATTGTGGTCTTGTCCGTCTTATCATCAGCCTGGATGGATTCAAAAAGGAGACGTTTGAGAAGATTCGGAAAAAAGCCAACCACGAAAAAGTTTTTCGGCAAACCGAACGGTTGCTGGAAATCAAAAGAAATATGAAGGCCAGTCATACTCGTATTGAAGTGCAATTTTCAAAAATGGATGAAAATGAATCCGAAGTGGACGCGTTTCGAGAATACTGGCTGGCTCGAGGGGCTTATGTGAAAACGAGAGAAAAACTGACTTGGGCGGGAACAAAATCCGCCTCGAATCTTTATCAAGAAATGGATCGTATTGCATGTCCCTGGGCGCTTCGGACCTGCGCCATTCATTGGAATGGAGATTTAGTTGCTTGCGCTGTTGACTATGAGGGTGGTTTTGTTGCTGGTAATGTCATGAAGGATTCAATCGCAACGATCTGGAATACAAAACATAAAGAATTTGCCACTCTTCATTTATCCCATCAGTTTGATAAATTGCCTTCTCTATGTCGTAACTGCCCGGATTGGCAGGTGGGGGGCGGGGCGGCTTTGGAAAAGCCCGAAGTGTCTTCTTCCTTAGATGTAGAAAATAGCGCCATTCTTTAAATCATTTTTTTGATTCCTATCCACCCCTTTTTTCTGGTAAAATCACAATCTTATGACTAGCCGAAAAGTACTGCTATCTCCTATTCATCTTCAAGATCGGGAAATCCAGGCAGCAAATGAGGTTATGCGCTCCGGACGACTCAGGGAAGGCGCAAAGACCCGGGAGCTGGAAGAAGCCTTTAAAAGCCGTACGGGGGTCTCGCATGCCGTGGCGGCAAGTTCAGGTACAGCCGCTCTTCATCTGGCCTATCTTGCTATGCTTCAACCGGGTGATGAAGTTCTCGTTCCTTCTTTTACCTTTATTGCCACTGCCAGCATGATTGTGATGGCCGGTGGAAGGCCCGTTTTCTGCGATATTGAGCCTGACACGTGGACATTAGATCCTGCAGAAATTGAGAAACGGTTAACCCCAAAAACCAAAGCGATTGCGGGTGTTCATCTGTTTGGCAATGCCTGTGACATTGCCACGATTCAGAAAATTGCGGATAAGCGCGGGCTTGGAATTATTTGGGATGCGGCCCAGGCACTGGGAACTTCTTATCAGGGACGTGATTTGGCCCAGTATCGCGATGCTGTCTGTTTTTCTTTTTATCCCACCAAGAATATGACGACAGGCGAAGGGGGAATGGTTGCCACGAACGATGAAGTGATGGCCGCCAAGATTCGTTTGCTCAAAAATCACGGTCATACCGAGAAGTACGTGCATCAAATTGTGGGCTTCAATTACCGGATGAGCGAAGTGGAAGCCGCGATCGGCAAAGTTCAACTTTCCCAACTGGATTCGTTTATAGAAAAAAGAAAGAAACTTGCTAATATTTACATTGAAGCTTTTCGCGGGAATGCTTCTTTCAAGATTCAATCAGTAACGGCCGGCGCGAATCACAGTTACAATTATTTTTCCATTGCACTGAACACGGATCAGTTATCCGTGAGCCGGGATGAGTTTGCGAAAGCACTCGACGGAGAAGGGGTTCAAAATGCGGTGCATTATCCCCGGGGATTGCATCAGCAGCCGGCTTTTTCTGGGTTGGCCAATGGCGTGCTTCCTCACGCCGAATCACTTTCGGGGCGGATTCTATCGCTTCCCATGTCTCCTTTTTTGAATGAAGTCGATATTCGGTATGCCTCTGAAAAAGTGCTTTTCCTTATCAAAAAATTTGCAAGGCGACATGTGCTTGCTTGATGAAGATCTCATTCATTCTTTCCTGGATTGACCGTCTGGCGTATTTCTCACTTCTTGGTTTAGTTATTTCCCTGCCATTTTCCCCTGCGCTTACCGAAATTTTTTCGATTGCCTTAATTTCAAGCTGGTTTGTGACGCAGTTTTCCCGCGAGTACCGGCAATTTTGGAAACAAATTCCTGCTGCAATCTGGTTGATACTTCTGGGCTTAGTGATCTGGGGACTTGCCATCAGCCCTTTTAGCAGATTTCCGATGGAGTCCTTTAAAGGGTGTTTTGCCAAGTGGGGAGAGTGGGTTGCTTTGTGCGTGGCTTCCTCTGCAGTGATTTCATCTGCGAAGCGGCTCGAGATATTTTTTAAGACCGCAATTCTATCCTCTGCGTTGATACTTGTTGACGGTTTCTGGCAGTATTTTTTCAATTTCGACTTTTTAAGACATCGCGATCTTTTGTACGGATTTTATCCGCGGGCCGGATTTTCTCATTACACACATTTCGCAAGTTATGTCATGGTTTTTTTTCTGCTGGGTGTCGGGCTGAATTTAACGCGCGGGCTTTCAAAAACAGTTCGCGGCGTTCTTACGGTTCACAATGCATTTTTCTTCCTGATGCTTGTTTTGACCTTCTGCCGCGGCGCTTGGTTAAGCGGAGCGGCCGCACTATTGACCCTTACATTTATTCGGGAGAAAAAAATATTTGTTGCCGCAGCGGCTGCTTTGGTTTTAGTTTTTCTTCTAACGCCCGCCGATCTGATTTACCGGTTCGGGAATGTATTCAGTGATGAGGGGAGCGGTTATCGCAGAGAAATGTGGATGGCAACCTTAAGGATGATTCAGGATCATTTCTGGTCCGGGGTTGGCATTAATAATTTTCACCGCGAATTTTCACCCACTTATTTTTGGGAACCGGCTTATGCCCATAACAGTTGGATTCAATTTACGGCTGAGGCGGGAGTTCCCGGATTTCTTTTTCTTTTCAGCTGGTTTTTCGTCGTGATGAGCTGGGCTTTTGTCCAATTGAGAAAAACTGTCGAGCGGTATACCGAAGCCGGTTTTGCTCTAATTTTTGCTATCGCAGCATTTCTTGCGCATTCTTTTGTGGATAATTTGATGTTTAATATCAATCTGGCGCCTCTTCCCTGGATTTTGTTGGGCGTTTTGATTAGTTTGGTGAACCTCAATAAGAACAATCCCGTTTCAACAGACGAAATAGGAGTGGAAAATTTGAAGGTATTGCAATGCCAAAAATAAAAGGCGGACAAATCAGTATTCTCATCGGAACGCGGCCGACTTTGATTAAGCATGCTCCGATTATCCGGGAGCTCGAAAGACAGAACGTTCCATTTTTTTTGATTCACGCCGGTCAGCATTATTCCTTTGAAATGGATCGGATTTTTTTTAGAGACTTGGGAATTAAATATCCGAAATATGTTCTCAAATCCGTTCGAAAGGCGAAAGGGCATGGCGCTCAAACAGCGGAAATGCTTCGCGGTATCGAAAAAATTCTTCTTCATGAGAGCCCCAGAGCGGTGCTGGTGGGTGGGGACACCAACGCGAATCTTGCCGGCGCTTTGGCCGCGCGTAAGCTGCACTTGAAAGTGGGACATGTCGAAGCGGGAGCCAGGAGTTTTGACTGGAGAATGCCTGAGGAACATAATCGGGTGATGATTGATCATATCTCCGATTGGTTATTTGCTTCCTCAACCGAGATGAAGAAAAATTTACTAAAAGAAAATGTTCGCGGAAAGGTTTTGCTGACAGGAAGCTCGATTGTCGACGCGGTTTGGGAACATGCCCGAATTGCGGGCCGGAAAAGCCAGGTTTTAAATGCGTTATCGCTTAAGTCTAAACAGTATGTCCTGATTACCATTCACCGCGAGCATAATGTGGATGCCAAGGCTTCTCTCGAGCGGATTTTGAAAGGGCTTTGTCTTGTATCGAAGCAGCTTGGAGTTCGGGTTCTTTTTCCCGTTCATCCCAGAACTGCGCGGCGCATCTCGGAATTTGGTTTGAAAAAATTGGCCGCGGATCACGCGATTCAATGGGTGAAACCGCAGGGTTATTTGGATTTTCTCAAAATTCTGTCATCGGCACGCGTCGTTCTGACGGATTCCGGTGGTATTCAACAAGAGGCCAGTATTTTGCGCGTTCCCTGTGTGACTCTGCGCGAGAATACCGAATGGGTGGAAACATTGAGCGTTGGCGCGAACCGGCTGGCTGGTATTGAGCCGGGCATGATACTTCACCAGACTCGGAAAGCTCTTAATTCTCAATGCGATTGGAAAAATCCGTTTCCTGCAGGGGCATCGCGGAAAATCGTTTCGTTTGTCAAAAAGGAGTGCTATCGATGATTAAACTTGGATTAATCGGCTGCGGAAATTGGGGCGCTAATCTTCTCAGAAATTTTTATTCTCTAGAGGGGAGTGAGGTCAAGTGGCTGGCGGATGCGGATACTGAAAAACTCGAGGCGATAAAACAGCGATATCCCAATATTAAATTGACAACCGTGTTTACGGAAATTCTTGAGGATAAAGAAATTCAAGGTGTGATTGTGGCCACGCCACCGATCAGCCATTTCGCCGTGGCCAAGCAGTGCTTACTGGCCGGAAAACATGTGTTTGTCGAGAAGCCTCTTGCGCTTCGCGTGGAAGATGCGCAAACACTGGTCGAACTCGCCGAAGCGGAAAATTTGATTCTCATGGTCGGCCATTTGCTTCGCTATCATCCGGCCATTCTGAAGCTCAGAGAGATTATCGACAGCGGTGAATTGGGCGATGTGTTTTATGTTTATTCCCAGCGTCTTAATTTGGGAACCATACGCCGGCACGAGAATGCGCTTTGGAATTTGGGATGTCATGACATCTCCGTGATGCTTCATCTTCTTCGCGAACTTCCGGTGCAGGTGAGCGCCATGGGCCGGAGTTATGTTCAGCAAGGCGTTGAAGACACCGTATTTGTGAATCTCAATTTCCCCAACAATAAAATGGCGCATATTCATGTGAGCTGGCTCGATCCGCACAAGGTCCGAAAACTCACGGTTGTGGGAAGCCGGAAAATGGCCGTACTCGATGATATGGAGAAGGAAAACAAGATCGTCATTTATGACAAGGGATTTGTCATTCCCGAAGGCAATGCGTTAGATGGTCCCATTCATTTGAGGGAAGGGGAAAAGACTTTGCCCGCCATTCATCGTCAAGAACCGCTACATGTCGAGGCACAGCATTTTGTGGAATGTATCCGTAAAAATAAAAAACCAAGAACGGATGGCCACGAAGGGCTTTTGGTGGTGCAGATTCTGGAAGCCGCTCAGAAATCTCTTGAAAATAACAGCATTCCCGTGGAAATTAACGCAGAAAAACTTTCTCTGAATCCGGAAGGAATTTGAGGAATTATGTTTCCCAAACCGGCTCCGATTATTCAAACCAAAGCGCAGCAAGAATACGGATTGCGTCAGGGGGCCGAAGAATTTCCCCTCCAGGTGATTGTTTCAATCATCTATCCCTGTAATTTGGGCTGTCCTTACTGTCCTTACACGGACGGTAATTCTCTGATCCGGAAATTTTATCGCGAGCATCACGGAGAGTTTATCCCGCCGCAGCTTTTCAAGAAAATCGCCGATGAATGTGCTCCCTACAAGGCCTTTATTCGTTGCACGGGCGGGGGCGAGCCGACACTTCATCCTCATATCGTTGAAATGATTGAATACGCCAAACGTGTTCAGGCACGCGTTTGGCTCAACACCAACGGCGCGAATTTGGGGCCGCATTCGCCAAAAACAAAACGAAACCTTGAACAACTGATCGATTGCGGAATCGATCTCATGGAGTTCAGTGTCGACGCGGGAGACGGCGAAACCTATGACATCGTCAGGCCTTTGCGCGCGGGCCGCGTGAGCGGAGAGGAAATTGAAAAACGCTGGAAAAAAATTACCGGCACGGTTCGTTATGCAGTTCAGTATCGAAACCGTATTCACTCGCCAAGCAAGATTGTGGTGAGCATTATTAATCATGATCTGATTAAGGATAAAATCGACTCGGCCGCAGATTTCTGGCTGAATGATGCGGGCGTGGACGAGGTAATCAAGCGCAAATATTTAACGTGGGATGACAACACATCGCTCAGTTTTGATCACGCCGGGGATCCGAATCTTTATTCCGCCGAAAAAAATTATCTCCCGCCTTGCGTCTGGCCCTTTGAGCGTATGAACGTCGACACGCTCGGCCGCGTGGCTCTTTGTGGGCAGGATATTGCTTTTA
This sequence comes from Candidatus Omnitrophota bacterium, assembly GCA_016214265.1. GTDB lineage: Bacteria > Omnitrophota > Omnitrophia > Omnitrophales > JACROU01 > JACROU01. The sequence continues at coordinate 37,795 of JACROU010000046.1, read as the reverse complement.
ACACCGCGCCGCTTTTTCCCAATATCAATGAGCAGTCCATCAAGGACGTCTGGCAGGGAGAAGTGTTTAAACGGTATCGGGAAAAACACCTTGCCGGACGCGGGGATACGATTGCTCCGTGCGGCAATTGTTCTGCCTGGAAAGCCGGGATTCGTGACTGGAAGCACGGCTGGCTGAAAGTTCTTGATACGGCGGAAGATCGTCGCTGCGGTGTTCTCAAGAATTCTGAGGCTCGGGAGGTGGGAATGAATACCGAGATCATTCGAAAGAACGATCCGCGAAAGGTGTCTTAGATTATGTGCGGCATCGTTGGTTTTATCGCGAAAGAAAATCCGGATTTGATCAAAACCATGGCAGACTCCATCCGCCACCGGGGACCGGATGACGAAGGTTTTTTTCATCAGGGAAATGTGCATTTGGGAATGCGGCGCCTTTCCATCGTGGATCTTCTTACCGGAAAACAGCCTGTCCATAATGAGGATCGTAAGATTTGGACGGTATTCAACGGAGAAATTTATAATCACGCCCTCCTGCGCCGGGAGTTGGAACAACTCGGGCATCATTTTTATACCGATCATAGCGATACGGAAAATATCGTTCATCTTTACGAGGAACGCGGCGAGCAATTTGTGAATGAAATTAACGGAATGTTCGCGATCGCATTGTGGGATGAAACCCGGCAAAAACTTTTACTGTACCGGGACCGGCTTGGAAAAAAACCGCTTTATTATTCGTTGAAAGCGGGCCGCTTTGCTTTTGCTTCAGAGATCAAATCGCTGATTCAATTGCCTTGGGTTTCAAAAGACTTGGATTTTGTCTCTTTGTCAGATTATTTCAGCAGGAAACACATCTCGGCGCCTCGAACGGCTTATCAGGATATACACCAGCTGTTGCCGGGAGAGTATCTGATTTATCAAAACGGTGTGATCGAACTTAAAAACTATTGGCAGCTTGATTTTGGCCAGACACTTCCAGTTTCTGAAGAGGAGGCCAAAGAGAAAATTCTTGAGTTGTTGGACGATGCCGTAAGTTTGCGCATGAAATGCGATGTTCCTTTCGGCGCCTATCTGAGCGGCGGATTGGATTCCAGCATCATCGTTTCGTTGATGAAGCGGCATCAAACAAAACCCGTCAAAACATTTTCTCTGGGCTACGAAGATGTTTTTAGCGGCAAGCAAACCGATCTTTATTTCGCACGGCAAATGTCGCGTCAGCTTGCTACCGAGCATCATGAATATTTCATGTCTGCTCGCGAAGTTCCCGAAATGCTGCATGAGGTGATGAAAGCGTTTGACGAGCCTTTTTCAGGGACGATCAGCACCTATTTCCTGTCGCTTCTGATCAGGAAACACGTAAAGGTGGCTCTTTCCGGTGATGGAGCGGATGAACTTTTTGGCAGTTATCTGACGCATCGTCTTGCTCAACCAGTGGCAAATTTTGTTCAGCTAACCAAAGAGAAGCAGGAGAATTTGGCGGCGCTGAATTCCCAGGAAAGGCTAAGTCTTGTGCCTTTTGACACGCCAGATCAATTCGGATTTTTGAAAAATATCGCCCACTCGGAAGCATCCGTTTGGCGAAGTCGGCTGGATGTTTTTTCCGAGGAGGAAAAAAACAGACTTTTTGTTGGAGGAGGGATGACACAAAGCGATTGTTTTCACACGACAGCACGCGATCCACTCAATCAGATTTTAGAAATGGATCAAAAGGGACTTTTGCCCAATCAAGTGCTTCCATTTGTGGATCGTCTTTCCATGGCACATTCCATTGAAGTGCGCGTTCCTTTTCTGGATTACCGGCTCGTGGAGTTTGCCGCTGCCTTGCCGGGCCGAATGAAAATCA
>JACROU010000046.1:0-35943 GCA_016214265.1 Candidatus Omnitrophota bacterium | reverse complement strand
GGGCCGAATGAAAATCAATCAGGGCATAACGAAATATATTTTGAAAAAAGCTGCTGAGAAAATTCTGCCGCATGATCTGGTTCACCGACCAAAAGAGGGATTCGTGTTGCCAGTTTACTCTTGGATGAGGACTTCGATGAAAGATTTTGTTCTATCACAGCTTTCGCAAGACAAAATCCGGCGAACTGGGATTCTTTGTCCGGATTACGTGGGACAATTGACGCGCCAATTTGTGAATGGCGATAAAATTGAAGCGAAAATCTGGAGCTTGCTCTGCTTCATGATTTGGTGGGAGGTGTATTTTGGCTGATACGCTAAAACAGAATTTGCAAGTGAACCTTGTGCCTCTCGGTCCAGAGCATTTGGATGCCACATTCCGCTGGCTGTGTGATGCGGAGTTGAGGCGGCGCATCGATAGCCTCGGCGGGGAACCGACCCGTCAGGGGAATGAGGCTTACTGGCAAAATAAATGGCAGGATAAAACTCAGGAGAATTACGCCATTTTGGATTCGCAAAAGAAACACGTGGGTAATTGCGGCCTCTCGAAAATCTGCCTTCATAGGAAGAAAGCGGAGCTTTGGATTTATCTTGGCGAAAAACGCCGTTCGGGATTGGGGCGCGAAGCGTGCAGAAAATTGCTGCATCGCGCGTTTCAGGAAATAAAACTCAATCGCGTTTACGTTCGCGTGCTGGCGGATAATGGGCCTGCGATTTCTTTTTTTCGCGCTCTCGGGTTTTCGGAAGAAGGGCGATTTCGTGACGACACTTTTAGTAACGGTCGTTTCGTTGACTCTGTTTGCCTCGGTTTGCTCGCGAAGGAATACGGGCGATGAAACGGGTCGTGATTCTGCAGCCGGCTTATCTTCCGTGGTTGGGATTTTTCGATCAAATGCGGCGGGCCGATGTATTTGTTTATTATGACGATGTTCAATTCGACAAAAACGGCTGGCGGAATCGTAACCAGGTGAAATCGCCGGAGGGGCCGCACTGGCTGACGGTGCCTGTTCGTCACTCGGGCGTAGACGATGACAGAATATTCAAAATCGAAATTGATCATCGAGCTCCCTGGGCTAAGAAACATATCGGAACCATCAAACAATTTTATGCCAAAGCGCCTTTCGCCGCCCGTTATATCCCTGAGCTGGAGGAATTGCTGAACCGGCCCTGGAAACTTTTGGTGGATTTGGATCTGGCAGTGGCAGAACTTGTGTGCCGGTGGCTGGGGCTTGAGCGGCAAATTTACCGGTCTTCAGAACTGGGGATTACTGGCGATCAAAGCGGGCGTTTGCTCAATATTTGCAAGCACTTCGTAGCCGATAGCTATTTAAGTGGGGATGCCGCCAAAAACTATCTCGACATGGCTCTTTTCTCAAGCCATGGAATTCAGGTAGAATGGCAGGCGTTTCAGCATCCGGTTTATAGTCAATTGCACGGCGAGTTTGTTCCGTTTCTTTCCGCTTTGGATCTTCTTTTGAACGAAGGAGAGGCCAGCAAGAAAATTCTCATGACGGATAAAATGGCAGAAGGAAAAATATGAAAAAAAATATTCTTGTAACCGGAGGGGCCGGTTTTATCGGTTCCAATTTTGTGCATTATCTCTATGACAAATACCCGGATTATCACATCACCGTTCTTGATGCTTTGACCTATGCCGGAGCCGTAGAAAATCTTCCGGTGATGTTGAATGGTCAGGAGAACGGGCGAATTAGTTTTTGGTACGGTAATGTCTGTAACGCGGATTTGGTCGATACTCTGGTTTCTGTGAGCGATGTGGTGGTTCACTTTGCCGCCGAAAGCCATGTGACCCGGTCGATTTATGATAACCTGCTTTTTTACCAGACCGATGTGCTCGGAACTCAGGCCGTGGCCAACGCCATTTTGAAGTACAAGAAGCGCGTGGAGCGGTTTATTCACATCTCCACTTCTGAAGTGTACGGAACTGCTGAATCCGAAAAGATGTCGGAAGAACATGCTCTTAAGCCGCTTTCTCCGTACGCAAGCGCCAAGTGCGGTGCGGACCGCCTGGTCTGGTCGTATTATTCCACTTATCAGATTCCCGCAATTATCGTTCGTCCGTTCAACAATTATGGTCCCAGGCAGCATCTTGAAAAAGTGATTCCCCGATTTATTACGAGTGTTCTTTTGGATGAACCGATGACGGTTCATGGAGAAGGCGCAGCGGCCAGGGACTTTATTCATGCCGAGGATCATTGCCGCGCTCTGGATTTGATGATTCACTCTGATTTGGAGAAGGTGAAAGGGCAGGTGTTTAATCTGGGATCCGAGGGTCACAAAAGTATTCTTGAGATCGCCCAGAATGTGGTTGATTTGATGGGGGGCAGCCGTTCGAAAATCCAGTTTATTGGAGAACGTCCGGGACAGGTTTTCCGCCACACGGCTGACACGTCTAAAATCCGGTCCGTTTTAGGATGGAGACCTAAGGTTTCCTGGCAAGAAGGCTTGAAACAGACTATTGATTGGTACAAAAAAAATGAAAAGTGGTGGTCGAAACAAATCTGGATGCGACATATTCCGATTATTACCTCCTCAGGCAAGCGGGAACTTCATTGAAAATTCAAAAATCTGCTAAGCTGAAAGTTCCTTTCTTTCGTCATGATCTGGGAGATCCGGAACTGGAATCCATCCGCAAAGTTTTTCAGGGAACTATTCTGACTACAGGCTCTCACGTAGCGGAATTTGAGAGCCGATTTCAAGAATTGCTCGGCCGCCGGTTTGCTTTGGGCGTGACCAGTGCGACGGGCGCGCTTCATATGTCGCTCCTGGCTTTGGGGATTGGTTCTGGTGACGAAGTGATCACTACGCCGATGACTTTTATCGCAACGGCCACCGCAATTTTGGAATCTGGAGCCCGTCCGGTTTTTGTCGACGTGGAACCGGATACCGGAAATCTGGACGCGGCCCTTGTCGAAAAGGCGATTACTTCAAAAACCAAAGCCATTCTTCCGGTTCATCTTTACGGGCAGATGTGCGATATGCAGGCCCTGAGACGCATCGCGGATCGCCATCAACTTAAGCTGATCGAAGACGCGGCTCACTGCATCGAAGGCAAGCGCGACGGTATCGGTGTTGGTCAATTATCTGCCACAGCTTGTTTCAGTTTTTACGCGACCAAAAATCTTACCTGCGGCGAGGGCGGAGCCGTGGTTACGGATGATCCTGAAATCGAAAAAAAGCTGAGATTGCTCCGGCTTCATGGCATGAACAAAAATGCATACGATCGGGACCGGGAAGGCTATCAGCACTGGGATATGACGACGCTCGGCTGGAAATACAACATGGATAATATTCAAGCGGCGATTCTTCTGCCTCAGCTTGACCGGTTTAAGTCCAATTTTGAGAAAAGACAAAAATTGGCGGATCGTTATGACAGACTGCTTTTGAATATCGAAGGCGTGCGTCTGCCGGCGGTTAGGCCAAACACAATTCATGCCCGCCATCTTTATCCTGTTTGGGTGATTGCTTCTGGCCGTGATCAGGTGATACAGAAATTGAAAAATTGGGGCATTGAAGTTATGGTGAATTACCGGGCTATTCATCTTCTGGACTATTTTTCCCGCGAATTTGGATACAAACGCGGCGATTTTCCGGTTGCTGAGCGGCTTGGCGATGAAACCATTTCACTGCCTTTTTATCCGCTTATGCCCGAAGAACATCAGGATTACGTCGCCGAATGTTTGAGAGAATTTATGGGGAGTGATAACGCATGAGAGATTCGATCGCTTCCCATCCCCAATTCACACTGGCATACGCCGAATCGCTTCCCAAGTTTGACCGCGGAGTCTCTTGGCTTTGCTGGGCGTACAACGAGGAAGCGTTGATCGAAGGCTATTTGCTCCGAGCCCATGAACTTCTTGAGAAAACCTGCCAAGATTATGAAATTGTGGTGGTGGATGATGCCAGTGTGGATCAAACGGCTTCCATTGTTCAGGCGCTTCAAAAGCGAATCCCTCAGATTCGGCTGATCCAGAATCCTGTTAATGTGAATGTGGGACTTTCCAGCCAAAGGGCTATTCAAGGCGCGGCGAAAGAGTTTTTGTTTTGGCAGCCCATTGACTGGTGTTACGACCTTACCTATTTAAGAATTTTTTTGGAACTTCTGAAAAACAATGACATTGTGGCCGGTGTCCGTCGAAACCCTGTTGAGAATAACAAAGGTTTCTGGAAACCCCTCGTGGGGACGTTCAGGCTGTTTGGCATTAAACATATTACCCGAAGGTCAGATACGGTTCGAAAGGCGTTCGTTTCTGTTATCAATTATTTGCTCATCCGATTTTTTTTTCGTGTGCCTTTGTCCGATTATCAGAACATCGTTTTTTATCGGACCCGCCTCATTCAATCAATTCGATATGAGTCCAAAAGCTCATTCACCAATCCTGAGGGAATCTTTAAGTGTCATTGGCAAGGAGCTTTAATTGTGGAAGTTCCAATTTCGTTCATACCGAGAGAACTTGGTGAAGCCAAAGGAACCAAACTGAAGGCAATTTGGAGCTCAGTTTCCGACATTTTTCGTTTATGGTGGAAATGGATGATTTTGGGAACCGTGAATCGAAGTCACGGGGGAAGAATAGAACGTCTTAATCCGTCCAATTGGGAATCAAATAACGGAGCGCATCTTTATGAAAATACTTCTTCTAAATCCTGCTGTTGATTTTGACAAACAGTTTGGAACTCTGGACAAATTTTACACGCCCATTCCGTCTCTAGGGCTTGCCTATATCGGGGCTGTGCTTCGTGAAAACGGTTTTAACGTTGTCGGACAGGACTCTTTCATGGCATGCGACGAAGTGGCTGCAATGCTTCAGAAAATTATCGCGGCTAGGGCCGATGTGGTGGCCATTTCGCTGTTAACGCCCGCTGCTCCGTTGGTTGACCGGTTAGTTCCAGCGCTTCGCGAATCCAATCCCAATATCGTGATTGTGATGGGAAACATTCACGCTTCCGTTTTTCATGAATATTATCTGAAAGAGCGCCTTGCCGATTACATTATCCATCATGAAGGCGAGGCCTCGATGCTTGAGCTCATGCAAGCCCTGCGTGACGGGAAAGATGTTTCCGGAATTAAAGGAATCTCTTACCGGAATTTTAACGGAGCCGTGATCAAAACCGGGAAGCGGGAATGGATTGATAAACTGGATTTGAATACCATGCCTTATCCCGCCTGGGATCTTTTTCCGGTCGAGATGTTCCGCCCCGACATCCGGCTGCAGGGAAGAACAAAAGTGGCAACCTCCGCTCACGTTCAGGCGCTTCCGATTCTTGCATCCCGCGGATGTCCGAATCAGTGCACGTTTTGTTCTCCCGTCAACACCATTGGCCGGCGCTATTTTATGAGGACACCGGAATCTGTGATCGATGAAATGGAGCATTTCTACAAAAAATGGGGTGTAACGACTTTCTACTATATGGACTTGACGTTTCCTCTTTCTGAAAAATTGGGCATCGAATTCTGTGACAAATTAATTGAAAGGAAACTCCCGATTCAGTGGATGTGTGAAACCCGCGTATCCAGTGTTAATTACACGCTCTTGAAGCGTATGAAAGAAGCCGGCTGCGCCCGAATCGATTTTGGTATTGAATGCGGCAATCAGAAAATGCTCGATTCCATCAAAAAAGGGTTTACGATTCAGCAGGTAAAAGATGCGGTGGCGGCGGCCAATAAGGCGGGTATTGAAACAGAGGGGCTGTTTATCATTGGACTTCCGGATGAAACATTGCAAGACACTTTGGATACGATCAATTTTTCCTTGTCGCTGAATCTGGATCATATCAAGCTCAACATTTTTGTTCCCTATCCCGGGAGTGAACTTTATGACAGTTTGAACAAGACCGGAGAATTGTTGACCTTTAATTTTGATCAATATACCAGTTATCCGACTTACAATGCCGGTGCCATGGCCTATGTGCCAAAGGGGAGAACCGCAAAAGAATTGATGAATTTTCAAAAAATCGGCATGAGAAAAGCCATGTTTCGCAGGAAGGTGATTTTGCGTGAACTCAGTCATTTCAAGCTCGATAAGCTGGATCAGTATTTTGCGGCATTCAAGGCGCTTATTTATCCACCATCTAAAGATACAACCGTGGACCGTCTGAAAGCAGAAAAGTCAATTCTTGAGAATGTCCGTTGTTAAGAATTTATTCCTCGTGTATAAAATCCTAAGAAACACAGCCGTATTTTTTTTCTTCATCGGGTTAGCGCTTCCGGTTGTTTTGCATGCGCAAGGTGCAGAGGGTGTGTGGATTTCAGACGGCGGGATGAAAGCCAAAGTTGCTCTGGAATTTTTCTCTCCCAAACAATCTTTGACAGAAGACATCGTTGCAATTTTAACTGTCACAAATATCGGGAAAGTTTCTTTGCCCGGACGCGCGGATTTAACGGCCATTAAAGGTTCACCGGTTTTTTATGCGGGAGCGTATTATTCTGAAAGGATACCCGATCAGACCGGAACATTTTTAGTCACAGTGGGATTGCCCCATGATCTTCCTCCCGGCGGATCTTTTTCCCGCCTGGTTCGCATTCCCGCTTCCGGAAATCCCCGAAATCTTCTTTGCGCGAGCGGATGGCTGGTCCGTGTGGACGACTCAGGTCAAGCTATAGGCTGTGGAGTTCATGATATTACCGTGCATCATTTGGATTATCTTTCTGCCTCAAGCCGGGATCTTTTTCTGTTGAAAATTAAAAAACAGTTTTCTGTTTTTCTGGTTCTGGCGTACGGAATTTTGATGGGCCTGGGACTTATCTTTTTTGCGGTTCGAATCGGAGTAAAACGTTGATGTTTCAAGCAGTTGCGGGTTTGTTTCTCATCGGAATTGGGGGCTGGGCGTATGCCAATTACGTTATGATTGGCGGCCGGAACTGGCAGCGCGTGATCGCGGCGCTTCCATTCGGGTTGGTTCTTTTCACACTCTTTCTGAACTCTGCTTTGATTGCCAGAATTTCCATGGATTTGGCGATCACTGTTTCGCTGTTTTTACTTTCTTTTCTGGGGGCGGTGGGGGTTTTCAGAATGCATCCCAAACGGGGGGATCATTTTGCGAAATGGGAATTGGCCTATCTCTATCTTGCGGGACTCACGGTTCTTGTTTATGCCTGGCTATGGTATTTGATCGTTCTTGATGATGATATTTACATTCACTATCCGCTGATTTGGATGTTCCGCGACGGTGTTTTTCCGCATGTTAATCCTTTCTTTCCGGACCTGCTTTTGAAAGGCCATTATGCCCGGGACCTCTTGCTGGGGGGGCTTGCCCGGCTTACCCAGCTTTTGCCGGAGCACGTGATTCTTGTGTTCGGACTTCTAGCTTCCGCTTTGAATTTCGTTCTGACGTATCTTTTCTTCCGGCAAGTTCTCCGCAAGCCGGTCGCGGCTTTTATTCTCACGTCCTTTCTTTATTTTTGTCTGAGCGCCGGCCACTCGGGATTTCTTTTGAGAAGCGGTTTGGTGGAGGCAACGCATAACAATAATCCGTTTGTTATTCTTTGGTGTCTGGTGATTCTTTTCCAGCTCAACCGCTTCTACCGGCTTGGCAGATGGCCGGATGCTGTCGCCTCCGGAGTGCTTTTGGGCGCACTGGGATTCGTCTACGAAGTTTATCTTCCATTTATTGCACTGGGTGTGGCCGTGTCCTTTATTGCCGGTGCCAAACGACTTGTTCGGTTTAAGTGGATAGTTCCCAAATTAGCTGTCATGGCCGTGTTCATGGTTCTCTGGGCCTTCACGCAGGGAGGTGTTTTCTCTGATTTAGCATCGCGGGTAATTCACACCGATGAGAAAAAGGCCGTTCAAACGGCGCAAACAGATTCTGTCGGACAGGAGTTATCCGGAGCCACTCAGCAAGTTCATCTTCATTTTCCAAAGCGGCCTTTTTTGAGTTGGACCGATCCCAATGGAAAATCGATTTCGATTTTCTCCTGGAACTTTTTGAAAGATCAGGGAGCGCCCATTTTTTTCGTTCTGCCCCTTTTGATTTTCTTCGTTCTAAAAAAGAATCCCCTGGGTGCGGGGCTTGCGGCCGCCGGATTTGGAACAATTCTACTTACCTCCATGATTAGTTTCGGGCGGTTCGATCCGGATACATACCGCCTGCTTTTTTTCTCCGCGCTTGCTGCAGGAGGGGCCTATGCGTTGGGATTTTTTATGGGGATACAATTTTTAACCCGCCGCATGAAACAGGCGCTCATTATTTCGCTTTCGGTGTCCGTTTTTTTTCTCGGGATTCATGCCGGAATTTTTATTCCGAAACTGCGATATCAACTAAATTTGGGACTCAAAAGCCCTTCCATTCATTCCGTGAATCCAGCGGATCATTTGTCAAATATTATGCAATTTCCGCTCATGTCTGAAACGGACCGGGAAGCGATGAGCTGGCTGAGGCAGAGAAAAAAATCTGGACGAATTCTTACCAATTATCCCTTTGTTTCGGATGGCCCTCAGTTCAACAACAGCCGGCTGGCGCTGTCCTCTTGGGCAGGGCTCTCGGCTGCCGGATTTGGGCTGGGCATTCCGGAACGCGAAAGTTTTTCTCTTCAGGTTTTCGTTTATGGTCAGGGATTTCGGTCCGTTGCTTACTGGTTTAGCGGTGCGCCGGAACTGTTAAAATCGATGAAGGTAAAATGGCTGTATCTTTTTCCCGAAAATCCCCGGGCAAATAATTTGAATGAATGGAAAAAGAAGCCGGGGTTGGAAACGGAAATGCGGTTCCTAGATTTTGGGAATGGTGAGCGGCTGTTACTTCGAGTCAGACCGTTTGAATTTCCCGGATGGGGGAAAAGTCGAATTTCCACGCTCAAAGTTTTGGATTTTCCGGATTCATGGAAGAAAGCAGAATATCGTGAAGTGCCGGTACAATTTAGTCCGCCTTTGGCCGATCCGATGACATTGCGGCAGCTTCTGATTTCCTCGTCCGGAAATCGTTCGGTCAATTCCGGCGATGAACTAGTTCAGGTTTTTGATGCCGGGACGCAAAAGGCCAATTTGCGTTTGGTGGCGCCGTATTTTTCCGGCCAGTACCAAGTACGGTTTCAAATACTGACTCAAGATGGAAACTGGAAAAATCTGGATTCAAATTCCGTAATTCTGAAAGTCATTGAATGAAATGAAGATTTTATCCTCTGGGAAGAATCCAAAATCTAGTGACGCCGTTAGAAAAATATCGGGGCCGTGGGTTTATTTTCTGGCCGCCGTTGTGGTTTTTTTCTTGCCGTCTATCCTTCCTTCCTTTGCCAAAATTCCGTCTCTGGCGCTTACGATTTCCTTCGCCTGTGTTTATGTGCTTCCGGGATATGTGCTTGCCCGTCTAATTTTCCCGAATGACCGCTGGTGGCCTGAGCTTTTGACCTTGTCATTTGGTCTGAGTTTTGTGATGTCGCTTATTTTTATCGTTGTCATGGTGGAATTTCATTTAGGACTTCAGACGGCAATTTGGGGATGGGTGGGGCTGCTCGCTCTGGGATTGATATTGTTGCCGTTTATTTCATGTTCAACGGGCGTGACGGGTATCGACAGCGGGGAGGATCACAACTGGATTCTCGCGGTAAGCGGTCTTTTGATGCTGGGCTTTATCCTTGTCGCGGCTTATCACATCGGCGGAACTTACGGAAGTCTGGCGGGAGAAGAGGGATATCACATCATTTTTACCCGAAAGATTTATTCGAATATAAGTCTTAATCCCTACAATCTTTTCTATTTGCCGGGCAGTTCATCGACGTATCTTTATATGCCGTATCATTTTTCTTTGGCGTTGATGGCAAAACTTTCGGGATTGGATCCCATGTCGGTTTACATCAAATTCCGTCCTTTTGCCGCGCTGATGACGCTCGTGACGATGAGCGCTTTTGCCAAGCAGCTTATCGGCTCCCGTCTGGCAGGGTGGACGATGCTGAATGTTCTTTGTGTTTTAGTGATAACCAATCACCTGGGATATCATTCGCCTTATTTCGCTCAATTTCTTCCCGTAAGCCATCATTCTGATATTTCATTGGGGTTGGGGCTGGCGATGGGCGGATACTTTTTCTGGCGCGCGGTTAATTCCGAGCGACGATTCGGTCCGGAATTCTGGGCTGGCGTTGCGGTGTGCGTTGCGGTTCTGATCTGTCATACCCGCGAGGGAATTCAATTCCTAATTTATTCCGGCGTGATGTTGTTTGTGGCGCTTGTTTTTCGTTTCAAAAACAAGACCTTGATCTGGCATGCCTTGATTTTCTCGGTTCTGCTTTTTCTGGCCGGAAAATTTTATCAGGTGCTGCAGACGGTGCGCGCTTCTCATCTGATCGGATGGGAAGAGGCGGAGAAAGCGGTGGCCTGGACAAATCTTAAAATTCTTGTGAAGACCCTGTTGGACGGAGGATGGCTTGCATTTTTCGGTCCGCGCATCGATCAAACTTCTTCATACATGCCGAATTACGATTTGTTTTTCCGCTCCGTCTATTCGTTGGGATTAGTGATTGCCCCAATCGCATTTTGGAAATCGAAGAAACTCTGGGCGGTTTTTATTCCCCTGCTTATTGGCGTCATTCTTCTAGTGACTCGGCTTCCGCTGGCCGCTTACGCGCTGGTGATTGGAGGATATTCCCAGATTCTCTACACGCCTGTGCGATTTATCATGCATTGGGAAGTTCTGCTTTTGGGAATCTCTGTACATTATGTTATTTCCAAATTATCCGAGAAAAACATTGGCGTATTCCTGTTTGTCCCCGCTCTGCTGTTGGTTGTGATGGGCTGGAAAATTATTCCCAGATTGACAACACGCCTGGAGGCATTTTCTCTCGCGCACCCGGACTTGATCGTGATTTATGTTTTGCTCATGCTTCAATTGGGCCTTGTATGGAAAGTAAGAAAAGCCGCAGCTACTCGAAGTGCGAGCTTCCTTATTTCAAACGAGAAACAGGATCAGGGGACAGTAAAAAAATGGATTTATAGCGTCCTCGTTCTGTCACTGATTCTGCCGATGTTGGCCTGGAATTATCCGCCGTCCCTTCGGGAACAGTGGACTACGTCTCAAGGCAAACCATCCGGACTCGACGTGAACCGTTGGTGTCACGAAAAAGATTTACTCAACCTGCCGGATTCTTCCTTGCGGTTTATTCGTGAGCAAATTTCGACAGGGAAAGTTTTTGCTTATGATTCCCGTTATATTTTCAACCTTCCGGTTGTGTTCAATCAGTATATTTTCACCTTCGGATTTTATTTTTCTTCGGAGCGGGAATTCTTTGACCGGTATTATGCGATCCGTGGCCATGTGCCGCCATTTAAGAAATACATCACCACGATGTACCGGTACGTGGATGTTTACATCAATGATCTCATGCTTCGATTTCCGCTGTTCAATTGGCTTGATCCCCTGGATGTGACGCTCGCGGACATCCGGGACAATCACATTGATTACGTTTTGGTCAGTCCCGAATTCCAGCCGCTCTGGAGGGTTTACCAAGAATATTTCCCCGAAGTTTTTGCGCGAGAGTTTGACGAAGATGGATTTGTAATTTATTCAGTTCAGCGTGAAAAATTGGATGGTGCCCTAAAGTCCATTGTGCAAGATCCAAAGAGGTGGCTCAAAAAAGATTTAAGCCACGGGTTTGAAGTTCGAATTTTGGAGAGTCTGGATCGATGGAAAACAAAACTGTCTGCCAGAGAATTTGATGAGATATTCCGGTCAGTCTGGAATCAATTACCGAAGAATTTGCGCTCGATTGTTCCCAGGGGGTCTTCTGAAACCCAATTGCTCTGGCTTCGTAAACGCATCGTATTTATTCCGGCTCAAAAGCATTATGACACGCATGTTGATGCGAGAAATTTTATTTCTCAAAACGGACGGCATTATCTGCCGGTCTTTTTTCCAAAGTCAGCTGAGTACGTTGTCGACGTGAACGGGAAATCCTTTCCGGTTAAAGGAGGCAGAATTCAGCAGCTTGATTTCGATGGGAAAGATATTCAGTCAGTCCGAATTGTTGAGGATTTAAAGAAGGCGGCCATTCAGGTGGATTTGCCGCAGGAAAAATCGTGATGAAAACAACAGGGGTTTTTGTTTTTACGATCTTAAGTTTAATTTGTGCCGATAAAGCGCTCGCGGAGAAATGTGAAGTTAGATTGATTTCCGCGCCGGATCAGGTTGAGGCGGGGGCGAAGCAAATTCCTATTCAAATCGCGCTCCTGAATGTCGGGCAAGAAACGCTCCCGGGCGCCACGGTGGACGAATATTATTCTGAGAAAAAAACTACGGCTCAGATTAATTATGGGCTTTCCACTCTGGGCGAGTTGAAGAATGAAATGGTTCTTTCAGGCGGGCAACTTCTTACACTTTCTCTTGAGCCGGAGAAACAATCGGACATGAAATTTTTTCTGAATATTCCAAAAGATGCCACCGGAAAAATAATCCTCAGAATCCAGCCGATTCTGATCCAGCAGAAACCCGAGGTGGTTTCCCGGCCGATCGGCGAAGAGCTTCGTCATACCCTTGAGATCAAAGGCCTTCCTTTTTATGAACGACCGAAAATGTTAATCGGCATTCTCTTGATCTTCGAATTCTTAATCGTTATCCTGTTAGGCACTTATGGATACAAATACATCAAAGCATAGCGCTCGCGGCACTTCCTTTCCGGAGCTTGTTTTCTGGATATTGATTCTTTCTGCCGCACTTGTGTTCACCCTTCTTCCGGGCCATGAGCATTCGGGATTTCTACCCCTTACGTTTCCCCTCGCAGCCGTCTCATTATTATTTTTGCCCGGATATTTCGTTCTTTCCTTGTGGTCCGGAATGAGGGAAAAACTCGAATTCCGGCTTGAATATCTTGCGTTTTCAGTGCTGATGAGCATTGTCATCCAAACTTTTTTCTGCGTGCTCGTGCTCGAGATGGGACTTCGGGTCCGCTATGTTCTGATCGCCGAACTGGTGCTTATGTTAATGACTTGCGCCGCGCTGGGAGGAATGAAGAAATGCCCTGCGTTGAGTGATGCGGCGAAGAGGCGTTCAATGGACGCGATTTCCTGGTTTACGCTGGCCGGATTGTTGGGACTTCTGGTGCTTGCGGTGATGGCGTTTATGAGCGGGGGATTTATCGACCGCGAGCAGACCAATTTAGCGCGAAAAATTGCTGAAAACGCGAGCGCCTACAAATTCTCAATCATGTATTTGCCCGGCGCTGCGCACACTTATCTCTATGAGCCGCTGGGATTTTTGATTGCGTTGATTGCCAACGCCACCCACGCCGATGTTATCGTCATCACGGATAAGTTCTGGTCGATCGATATTCTGCTTGCTGGGATATTCGGCGCCGCTTTTGTGTCGACGGCCGTGAAATGGCGTTTCGGTGCGTTGATCTTTCTGGCATTTTTTGTGGCGAGCATTTTCAGCTATCCATATAAGGATTTTGTTCAGACAGGACTTTTCATCCCTTATCCCAACCGTTACGGTTTTGGTCCAGGGGTATTGGTTCCGGCAGGTTTGTGGCTTATTCTGAGATTTGAAGAAGCCAAAAGACCACTTGGATTTTTGATTTTAATTCCCGCATTCCTGATTACCCTCGTTATTTTTCATTCGCGGGAAGGGCTTTTGCTTTTTCTGGTTTACTCACTTTTTGCGGGCCTTCTTTTGATCACTCAAAAAGACCGAAAAGTGATTTTTTTAAAATACGGATCGTTGCTTCTCATTTCTGTCATATTTTTCGCGGCATTTTCGATCTATCACACGATGAATGTTCATCACATTCTTGCTGTAACGCAAGAATTGAAAATGAATCTTCGTCAGGAATTCGCGAAGATGATTTCGCATCCTTCATTGGCCCTTGACCCCAATTATTTCAAAACGTTTCCGATCTTTGTGGGGGAGTATGAGCTGGGCCGGTTTTTTCTGTATTTGCTTCAGACGACCAGACCCGCAATTATTTTCCCTTTGATACTGACCGCTATCGCGCTTCCTTGGGCGCTGATTTTTTCGAAGAAAAACTGGGTATTTTTGGGGATTGCCGGATTTTCGGGTTTGTTGACGCTTTGTTATTTTCCGGTTCTTTTCACGGGGATTTCCATGCTGGTGGGAACCACGGACCTTTTTCAATGCGGAACATTCTTCTTTTCTCTCACACTGCTTTTGTTTGTCTGTATTCTTATCGAATTTGGAGTTTTTATTTCTAGAATGTTCCCGTCTCGGATAGTGTTCTGTGTCGGGCTTATTTTGTTTTCCAATATAGCGGCATTTCTTTTATTTCACAAATCCGCCGAGAAACTGCTGGGGTGGGTGATGAATCATCCTTTTAAATTTTATAACGTTCACATGGTGTTTTTGGCGGCGGCGGTTGTATTGTCGATCTTGATATATTTTTTTAAAAAACATTTTTCCGCCAACTCACATCACTCCGAACAATTACGTCAGGTGCTGGGATGTTACGCCGTTTTCCTCCTCAGCGTTCCTTTTATCTGGAATCAGCATGTGTCGGGGGATACCTTTGATCAGATGATTGCCAAGGATTTAAAATCAAAAAAAGCGATTAACGACATTTACGTAGATTACGACCGATTGGTTAAGCGCGCTAATATGCTTTCTCCGTTCCCGAAGGAGTTGGTGCGGTTTATGCGTGAGGGAATTCCTCCCTTGAGCAGATTTGTGGGGGACTACGCTGTTGCGACAACAATTCCTCTTTATGCGAATCATTATGTGGTTCATGCTGGCACGCAGCTTTCAACGGACAAGGCCTATTATGAAAAATGGTACTCCCGTCATAAGGCTCATATGTTGTTTAATGATCAGCCCATCTCTGTTTTCTGGAAAGACAACCTTGAATTTCTTGAGGATTATAAAGTGGATTATGTTCTCGTGGACCCCGGTCATCGGGAAAAACTTCATTCCTATTTCGAAAAAGTAAATCAGAAGGCCGCTGTTTTTCAGATCGTTTATCAGGACAGCGAATTTTCTGTGGCTAAAGTCAATCGATCTGAGATTGAAAAGGTGCTTCAACAATCATGAAATTAATTTCTGATAAAGCGATCGACTTGAACAAAATATTACGGATGGTTTTGCCGGTTTTCCTTTTCTTGGCGGCTGGAATTTCTTATTTTGTTTTAGGCAATCAAACGATTGCATGGCGCGGGGACGCGGCGTGGAGAATGGCGTCGGCGATGCTCCTGATTTATTGGCTGCCCGGGTATCTTCTTCTGGGTATCTTGATGCCGCGCAAGCGGTTTAACGCGCTGGAATCGCTCGCGCTTTCTTTCGGTCTCAGCCATATTTTCATCGTGGCGGAATGTGTAAGCGTCATGCTCGCTCACGGTAATCTTCAAATGGCGTGGATGATTCACGGCATTTCTTTGCTCGCTTTGGGATTGGGCCGCGGCATCGTTTTTCTCTGCTTTAGGGAGAGTGACAGTCGGCGCGAAAGTGAACATGATGACAATAAAATTTTTATTTTGGCCGGTTATGTCATGCTTGCGGTCACCATTTTTCTGCTCTATCAGGCCGGGGGTTTGTGGAAAAACGCTCCCACCGACGAGGAAATTTACAATCTGGTGGTCACCCGGAAATTTCTGGATCTGGAGCGCCTGAATCTTTCAAGCATCATGTTCCGCAAAGACATGCCCAGCACTTATCTTTTTGCTCCGTATCAATTCATGACGGCGCTTGTGGCTAAAGCATCCGCCCTGAATCCGTTAATTGTTTACACCAATTTCCGCGCTTTTTGGGGATTGATCGCGCTTTCCTCCTTCTACGCTATTGCCCGCGTTCTTACGAACCGCAGAGATATCGCTTCGGTGTGTTTGATCGCCGGGTGCGCGCTGGCAATTTCCAACGCCGCCGGTCAATTTGAGGAGACGGTCGGAGCGGTGTTCTGGGGACAGCTTATTCCGGTGTCCCACCACGCGGATTTTGCGCTGGGGGTCCTTCTGCCAGTCATGTTTTTATTCCTTCTGGAAGCGCTAAAAGATGGAAGATGGTATTCAAGCTGGGTGTGGATTACGCCTATTGTGATTGTGGCCGGCATTCTTACGCATACCCGCGAAGGGGTGCAGGTCCTTTTCTACGGTGCTTTGATTGCCGTCGCTTATTTCGTGTTTACGCCGTTTGAATGGAGACGGTTGATTCCTTTTGGAATAATCGCATTTCTCACCGTCGTTTTTGGAAAAATATTTCAAGCGGCCCATCATGATCTGGTCGGACATGTTGTTCAGCATGAAGCGGCCAATCGCATCATGGTAGAGTCTTTTTTTACCACGAATTTCCAAAAATTTCCGCCTTTGGGAATGTTTACCCATTGGTATTACAACTGCGATTTGGGACTTTTCCGGCCATTTTTTTCATTCGCATTGATTTTCGCGCCGGCGCTTTTGCTCATCCGGGACCGATTCGGATGGGCCCGGGTTTTTTGGGGCATCCTCGTGATTTTTATGATTATTTACCGGATTCCGCCGCTGGCCTGGGCTATGGTTAAAGCGACTTATTCAGAAATGCTGTGGACTCCGGCCCGGTATATTTCTACGGTTTCCTTTTTATTCTTCGGACTATTTCTGTTTGCCATGCTGCCGTTTTTTGACCGGGTGTCCGCCGCTTTTTTCGATCGTGGGAAAAAACATCGATTCAACCTTTTCCTTCGCTCGGTTATCTTTGCCGATGTTTTTCTCTTTGTGGGTTTTGTTCTGCTTCAGGTGACGCATGTCGCTTATCGATGGGGTGTCAAAAGCTATCACGTGATGGACATTATCTATTTATGGCTTCTGGTTGGAAGCGCGTTTGCGTTTTGGATTCGTTTCAATAAACCTCATTGGACTATCGAGGAGAAAAAAATATTCGATTTCAAACTGCGTTTTCCAAAACCCGTGCTTTCCGCGCTTCTTGTCATTTTGATCCCGTTTGTTTTGTATAAAGGCTCGGGAAAAGATTTGGTGCAAAGGGCTATCGATATGAAACTGCCTCAGGGCTATGCGGGAGAGGCAGAATTTTACGCCAAAAATTATTCTGAAAATCAGCCGCCTTTTGAGATGATTGATTTTATCCGCACCCGGATTCCTCAGGGGAAAGTTATCGTGTACCCGCCAAAGACAGGAATGGTTCCGCTCATGTTCCTCAACCAATACGCGTTTTCAGCCGGGTATCAGCCATTCCTGGCCGATGTGGATTTTGTGGAGAAATATTTTCGCGTTATGAACCGGCCCTTACCGCAGGGAAAAAATTTATTTGAGACTTATCAACTCAAGTCCAACTTATACAGTCAGCTTTTGCAGAACGAGGAGCCGTTTTTCAGTCCCAGTGAAACGGAGGGAAGATTGAATCGATTAATAGAAGGTTTTGGAGTAAACTATGTTTTAGCCCCCGAGTCTTCACTTCAGAAAATCATGGAAGTAAGGCGGGGAAAACTTAAGAGGGCTCAAAAAATCTATTCTTCGGGAGGCTGGGGATTGATTTCATTGGACCCCCAATAAGGTGAAAACAGCTATGAAAAAACATCAGGTTTTTCTATTTTTGCTTTTGCTCGCGGGCGGTTTGGTTTTTGCCCCGCCGGTTTCTTTTGCAATCGATTCCATGCCGGATTACCTCAAAACGCTTAAAGCGAAAATCGAGGTCATCACTCGCGTTCCCGATAAACTGGAGAGAAATACCGAGTACCCGGTAAAAGCACGGGTCACAAATACGGGAAATGTCCCGCTTCCCGGTATTCCGCTTGTGGATCTTGCCAAGGGGGCGCCTGTTCTTTCCGTGGGCTGGGGATTCAGCAAAAATTCTGAAGAAGGCTTCGCGTTTTTGGGAACTTATCCCGCAGATCGTCCCATTCAACCGGGTGAGAGCCGCGACTTTGATATGAAATTTACGGTGGACCGGCCGGATTTGAAATATTTCCGGATTAACTGGAACTTTTTTTTGTAGCCGCGGGTCTTGTTGCACTGCTTGCCCTCTTCTATTTTATTCAAGGACCTTATCAGCTGGGCTACCGGTCGCCTGTCTATCATGATGAATTTATTGTGGCTGAACCGAGCCACGGTATTTTGGCCACAGGACTGCCCACGCTTTATTTTCAAAATTCTACCGGGGATTTGGAACATATCCTCGGGGGAAAAGGTGAGCTGAAAGTTACGATTGGCGCCGGATTTCATTATTTGTTGGCTGGCTGGACGGCGTTAGCGGGAAATGGCGCGTTTACGGCTCGGCTTTTTGTGAGTTTGTCTTCCCTTGCTGTGGCTCTGATTCTTTTTCGTTTGGGCCATCTTTTGTTTCATTCTGCCTGGGCGGGATTTTTTGCGGCGCTTTGGTGGATTCTTGACTCCTGCGTCGTTGAGGGAGCTCGTCAGCTGCGCCCCGACATTCCTACCGTGCTGGCATTCCTGTCTGCTGTTTGGATCATCTGGGAAGCGGGCGGGAAGCGAAAGTGGGCACTCGCCGTCGCGGGTTTGCTCATGGGATTTGGGATGACGATGCATCCGGTCGGATGCATTTTTGTTCCCGGCGTTGTCGCGTCGATTTTTTTCTCGGATGCGTTTCGTAATTTTCGCTGGCGTGGGTTGCCGGGATTTATTTTAGGCGCCCTGACGTTTTTGCTTCCATACGCCATTTATCTTTTTCTGAATCAGACGGACCTTCGGGTGATGCTCGAGCTCAACAGCGCGCAGAGGGTGATTCCTGATTTGGGGTATTTTCCAAGAATTGTCGCGGCAATTAAAGGGGCATATCCGAATGCTTATCAATTAAAAATTGGCACAGGTCATTTGGTTTTTTTCTTCTCCGCCCTCGTGAGTGCGTTTGTTATTCCATCCCGGCCGATGAAATGGGCGGCTGTTTCGTTCTTGGCTGCGTTGGGGCTGCTTCCTTTTTTGGGACGGGATTATTTCAATTTTCTTTATCTGATTCATCTCTGGCCGTGGCTGTTTTTGATCGGAGGCGGTTTGTTCGGATTTCTGATTAGCAGGCTGCGAAATCGCGCGGGTATGATTCGTACCGTTCTCGCGCTTGTTTTTTTGGGATACGGATTGATCGCCTTCAAAACTTATGGGGCGCAAGCTGCAGAGCTTTCGCGTTGGCAAATTGCCGGATATGATCAAGTGATTCAACCGTTCGTCAGGATGATTCCGAGAGCCGCCATCGTTATCGGTACGCCGAATGCGTTTCCAATGGTTGAGGCAAGCCGGGGATCTTTTCTTCACAACCAGATGTATCTTCAATGGAAGCCCGGCTATCTGCGTTATCCCGTTTCGGTTGAAAGAGAGGGAAGTCACGTCAAATCGTTTGTGTTTAATGGGGATGTGCTGAAAGATTTGTCGAAGACTTCCAGGCCGGTATATTTTCATCTGGACATGTATGATTGGGCCTGGAATATTTATTATCCGTTTGGGAACCGCTATGCTTTATCCTTCGCTCAGCTTCGGGAAAATCTGAATCAATGGTTTGAGCTTGTGGGAATTTCTTATTCCAGACAGCGGGGGAGAACCGAGCTCTGGAAATTTAAGGTGTCACAAAACGCGCCTTCGAAAAACAAAACGCCCGTTTTTGTGGAAGGCCGGGAAATTGAAATTCAAGACTCTGTCCCGTTTGAACCTTCTCAAGACGGCGGTGTGTTTCATGCTGAAACCGGCGCGCGGTACTGGCTTGATATGGAAATCCGCTGTGATGGCGGCGCCCAGGCAATTCTTTGGATTGAAGGTAAGCCTTATGAGAAATATTTCGACGCGTCATCTCGTGTTCCGATGGATTTGGTACTCGAAGCGAAAAGTTCTGTAATTAAGATTCATGTTCAAAATTTGTCAAAATCCGGAAACGTTATTGTTGAATCCGCTCGATTGAGAAAAGTGAAGCCATTATGATTATCGCTGAAAATGTTGTGAAAGATTATACCCTTATGAAAAAGCCGGGAGGATCCTTTCGCGCTTTGGACAATGTGTCTTTTAAATTGGGGGCCGGCAAAGTGTTGGGCATTATCGGGTCCAATGGATCTGGAAAAAGCACTCTTCTGAAATTGCTGGCTGGTATTTCTCCGCTGACATCCGGTAAAATTGAAATCAAAGGCAAAGCAAGTTCGATATTGGAATTGGCGACAGGATTTAATCGTGCACTTAGTGGCCGTGAGAATGTTTACCGTTCGCTGTTATTGCGGGGTCATTCTAAAAAGAAAATTAAAGGCATCGAAGATGAAATTGTTGATTTCTCTGAACTGGGCGAAGTGATTCATCAGCCCGTTTCTTCTTATTCGTCGGGCATGGAAGCTAGGCTTGCTTTCGCTCTGATCACCGCGTCGGTGGAAGAAGTTCTTTTGGTGGATGAATTGTTGGTGGTCGGTGATGAATATTTTCAGAAAAGATCTTTGGGGCGTATTCGAGAGCTGTGTGAATCGGGCCGCACCGTGGTTCTTGTTTCGCACGCCATTCCTTACGTGGAACGTCTGTGTGACCGCGTGATTTGGCTTGAAAAAGGAAAAATTCATAAAGAGGGGCCGGCTCACGAAGTGACGATGGATTATTTTGCCCGAGACAAAGAAGGGGTGATGGCTTCTTATCCAAGGGAATATGGTTTAATCGACGCTGTCGAAACCGAATTTTGTTCTGGCACATTGAAAGTGTATTCAACGATTCGCCGGTTGAAAATGGCAAATAATTTTTGGCTTCAGGTAGGTGTTTATGACGCAAAAAAGGCTATTCTTGCTGGGCTATTCAATACCACCTGGCAGCAATTAACATTTCCCGCTGGTGAGGGTGCTGTCAAGATCACTCTGGAATTTCCGTTGCCGGCAGGCTTGGAAAAGGGGTTGGTCAGTGTGGTGCTCGGCCGGGGATCCGGCGCCATTCCCGAAAGTGTGATTGAAGATTGCTGGGGCTGGTCGGATGCGCGGCAAGTTTATTTTTTAAATCCGGATTTTGGTTCCGGCCCGGGATATCTCAAAAAAAATATGAATTGGAAATTATGTTTATCAAAGTAAACGAAGTCTCAAAAATTTATTACTCTTCTCTCATCGGCCGCGTCAAGGCCTTGGGACGGCGCCTTTTGGGTATGAAAGCAAAATCCTTGGCAGCTTCGGACCGATGTATTGCCATCAATCGGATTTCTCTTACAATCCGGGAAGGTGAGCGGATTGGCATTATCGGAACGAATGGATCGGGTAAGACAACATTGCTTCAAATGATCGCCGGACTTTTAGAGCCGACTTTTGGAACAATCGAAAGAGATGGGAAAGCCCATATAGTTTTAGAACTGGGTGTTGCCTTGAGGGAAGATCTTACGGGCCGTGAAAATATCCGCCTTGATGGAGAAATTCACGGTAAGACACGGGATGAAATAGCGAAAAGTATCAATCAGGTAATCGATTTTGCGGATGTGGGAGATTTTATCGACCAGCCTCTTCGAGTTTATTCTTCGGGGATGAAGGCCCGTCTGGCATTTGCCATGCTGATCAATTTGGAGCCCGAGATTTTGATGATCGATGAAACCCTGGCGGTGGGCGATATCGAATTTGTCAAAAAATGTTCGTCTGCCATGAAGAAAATTACTTCGCGGGGGAAAATTCTGATTCTCATTTCTCACAGCATGGAAACCATCATGGATATGACGAGCCGTGTTATTTGGCTCGATCAGGGACGGATTGTGAAGGACGGCGAACCGCGGGAAGTAACCCAAGCCTATCTGGATTTCATCCGTAAGAAGGAAGAAGATACGATACGTAAAAAATTAAGCAAGTTCGTCCGCATTAAATCCCGGGTTCCGGGGTTGGACATTTCGGAACTGAAATTTATCGATCGTAACGGGAACTCGAAATTGATTTTCCATTTACAGGAAGAGCTTTTTCTTCAATTTAAAATCTGCTCAGGGCAAAAAATCGAAAATCCCGATTTCAGATTTCAGATCACACGTTTTGACGGAGTGCTGATTCAGGAAAATTGGGCCAGTGAAGATGGTTTCCAGATTGGCGCCATCGAGGGCGAGTACTCGATTGAAATTCCATTTGGTCCTATTTTGCTCGGCAAAAATATGTATCGTGTGAACGTGGCAGTTTTTGATAAAAGCGGGGAAAGTGGGAGCGAGCCGCTTGCTGAATTTCAAAACGTGATTCAGATTGAAAACGCAAATTACAGTTATTCAAATCCAGTGTTTTTTCCTTTTTGCAAATGGAATGTCGAGGAGGAGAAAGAAACTTTATGCCGACAACAATAAAACCCCTCACAATTTTGGGGTTTGAACGCTCCGATTTTCGTTTAATCGTAAATCTTTTCAAAATGAATTTGAAGGACCGATATACGGGTTCTCTGCTTGGAATTTATTGGGCACTCATCAATCCCCTGGTTCAGCTTTCCATCTATACGTTTGTGTTTGGTTTTGTGCTAAAATCAAAAATTCCGGGATCGGATTCGACATTTCATTACGTTCTATGGCTGATCTCGGGGATAATTCCCTGGCTTGCGATTTCAGAAAGTCTTTCTTTGTCCGCCAATTCCGTTATTCAGGGCTCTGGCCTGGTCAAGAATATAGTTTTTAAATCTGAATGCCTTCCGTTGGCTTCTGTGTTTGTGAGTTGTGTGCCATTCGCGGTAGGTATGACTTTTCTTGCGCTGCTTTTTGTTGCGACCGGAAATTTCCCCGGCACTTCGATTATCTATCTGCCTTTTGTGATTATGCTTCAGTTGTTTTTTTTAACAGGTGTCAGTTTTTTTCTCAGCGCTGCGACGGTTTTTGTGCGGGATATCGGACCCTTTCTTATATCTTTTCTGTTTGTTGTTTTTTTTGCGACGCCTATTTTTTACCCCGTCGAGATGATGCCTTCATGGGCCGAGATTGTAACGTACGCGAATCCTTTTTATCAAATTATAAAATCGTACCGAGATATTTTGATCGATCATTTAAATCCCAATGTAACCGGATTGCTGTACCTCTTTGTGCTTGGTGTCGGCCTCAATGTATTTGGTATTAAATTTTTCAGAATCTGCAAAGGATTGTTTGAGTCCGCCCTTTAGGAAAATATGGAACAAAAACAAATTGATCAAGCCAACGTAGAATTTTGGGATGAGCTTTGCGGCAGTGCTTTTGCCAAAATGCTTGGTATTACGGATCATGCACCAGAATCGCTTAGAAAATTTGATCATGCTTATTTCGATTTTTATCCTTATCTTCTTCAGCATGTGAAAGTCCATGAAATGAAAGGAAAAAAGGTGCTCGAGGCCGGCCTAGGTTACGGTACTTTGGGTGGAAAGATTGCCGAATCGGGAGCGGATTATACAGGGCTGGACATCGCGGCGGGTCCCGTGAAAATGATGAATCGCCGTCTCGGCTTGTCCCGATTAGCGGGGAGGGCGATTCAGGGGAGTATGTTGACGTGTCCCGTGGACGCGGAAAGTCAGGATTTTGTGGTTTCCATCGGGTGTTTCCATCACACGGGCGATGTCCAGAAATGTATTGAAGAGACTTATCGGGTACTCCGGCCAGGTGGGCGGGCGTTTCTGATGGTCTACAATCAATTCTCATACCGGCAATGGGTGAAATGGCCGGTCAAAACGTTCAAGATGCTTTTGAAAGACTGGGGATGGACTTCGCAGCAAAATAAAGTGACGGAAATTCAGAGAAAATCCTACGACGCTAATTCCACCGGTGAGGCAGCTCCGGAGACGGTGTTCCTTTCCATTTGCCGGCTTCGGGAAATGTTTGCTTCATTTTCCTCTGTCCGTTTCGAAAAGGAAAATTGCAACGATCTTTATTTGCGAGGTTCGCTTTTGATTTCTCGAAAAAAACTTCTTCCCATGCTTGGGAAATGGGCTGGCTTTGATATTTACATCGAAGCGCAAAAATAATTCATGAACGACTCTAACGAAAAACTAAAAATTCTCTTGATTTGTGACCGTCCGGTAAACGACGCCGGCACTATCTCGGATCATATCGATTCATTTTCTCGTTATTCTGGCCATCAAATTTTTACTCTTTCCACCCGCGGAAAATGGTCTAAGGGTTTGAAGACGGAAGATTTTGATGTTCTTGTAATTCATTATTCCATTTATATTCTGGGTTCAGTTTATTTGAATCGCGATGCGAAAAAATTCGTCCGTGATTTTCAAGGATTAAAAGTTCAATTTATTCAGGATGAATACCGGACGGTTAATGCCATCATCGAGGAAATGAGGTTTCTGGGCATTGATCTGTTGTTTACTTGCTACCCCGAACAAGAGATTGAAAAAGTTTATCCTGAGAGCCGTCTTCCCGGCGTCCGAAAGGTGAATACGCTTACCGGTTATGTCCCTTGTGATTTGTTGGATTTTCTGGTGCCTTCAACTGCTTTTCGAACGATAGATGCCGCTTATCGGGCCCGAAAAGTGCCTCTTTGGCTCGGAAGGCTTGGCGCGGAAAAATGGCAAATTGTTCCAAAGTTTTTGGAGGTCGCAAGCGCTTCGAAACTGGTGCTGGACCTTGCCGTCGAAGAAGAGGAAAGACTTTATGGCCGCCGCTGGATCCGTTTTCTGGCCTCATCGAAAACGGTGCTGGGCACCGAAAGCGGCGCAAGCGTGGTCGATTTTACCGGAGAAATTCAGCAAAGTGTTGAGGATTATCTTCGGGGGAATCCTTCAGCCTCGTTTGATGAAATCGAAGAGAGATTTTTATCGGTGCATGAGGGAAAAATCCGGATGAATCAGATTTCTCCCAGATGCTTTGAGGCGGCGGCTCTTAAAACCGTGATGATTCTTTTTGAGGGCGAATATTCCGGTATTCTTAAACCCGGCCGCCATTTCATTTCGCTCAAGAAGGATTTTAGCAACGTCAACGAAGTGATCGCGGCAATCAATAATCCGGTGATGCTTCAGGAGATAGCCGATTGCACCTATGAGGAAATAGCCAGGAACCCAAATTATTCCTTTAAAAAATTCATTTCCGGTTTTGACTCTATCGTCGAAGAAGAATTTAGCGCCAGAAAAAAAACGAAATCTTCAGTTTGTCTAACCGAACAATGCTTCGAGAAGCGTATTCGTATTCCCAAACTGCTGAAAATACCGGCTGTTTTGAAATGGTCTGTAACTTTAATCGTATTGTCACCTTTTCTTATTGTCCTCGGTTTGTTCTACTTTTTGCTGAGGCGAATTCGAGTAGGAACGACTGCGGTGATTAAGGACTGGATGAAAGTTCTGCCAAAATCCTGGTCATCATCTCTATCCAAAGCCTCTTTGAAATTTTTAGAAATTGGATCTTTATTTATTTCTGCAATTTGCTGTAATTTCATTAAAATCAAAGGAGGGAAGAAGCTGCGGCCGCTTAGCCTGTTGATTCTTTATCGGGACGATTGGCATTATCCGATGCGTATGACCGTCAAGGATCATCTGAATGCGCTCCGGCGGTATTTCCCGAATCATCGATATTTTTTTCATAACGCAAAATTCGATTTGCCGCGTTTTATAGAAAGTAAAACGTTTGACGCTATTTTGCTTCACAACACTTTTCTTTGCCTGAGATGGATAAAAAAAAAAAAAAAGCGCTGGGCGAAATTCGCAAATCAAATCAAGGGAATGAAAGGATTGAAGATTGCCATTCCTCAGGATGAATACGATCACGCCCATGTTCTGGATGATTTTTTGGCGGATTCCGGGGTGAAGATTATTTTCAGCAATTTCGACGGTAAGTTTCGGCCGTTTTTGTATCCGAAAATGAGTCAGAAGGCCGAATTTCAAAAAGTGCTTACGGGATATTTAAGCCAGCATTTTGTCGACAGGGCCAACCGGGCGTTTCGGCCGTATGAAAAAAGGGGCGTTGACGTGGGATATCGGGCAACGCGTCTTCCGGAGTGGTTCGGAAAATGGGGACAGATGAAATCTGCGATAGCCCCGGTTGTCGAGGGGGAGGCTAAGGCGCTTGGATTGAAAACCGACATTTCGACTGAGAAAAAGGACGAAATTTACGGCAATAAATGGATTCGTTTCCTTTCAGCTTCCAAAGCGGTTATCGGATGCGAGGGTGGTTCCAGTATTTTGGAT
Organism: Candidatus Omnitrophota bacterium; assembly: GCA_016214265.1. Taxonomy (GTDB): domain Bacteria; phylum Omnitrophota; class Omnitrophia; order Omnitrophales; family JACROU01; genus JACROU01. The sequence goes on along the minus strand of JACROU010000046.1, from coordinate 10,024 downwards.
GCGGATGGTTCAGCCAAAGACCAAATCGGATATGAGGATGAAAGATTCCGGTTTAGGGCTTTGAGTCCCAGGCATTTGGAATGCGCTGCGACGCGAACCGTTCAAATATTAATTGAAGGCGATTATGGCGGAGTTTTGAAACCATCCCAACATTACATTCCAATCAAAGAAGATTTGACGAATGTCAGAGAGGCGCTTGAGAAATTGAAAGATCGAAAGTTTTCTCAAAAAATGACGGAAACGGCTTATCGGGAAATTGTCCAATCGGGATTTTATAGTGACGAAGCTTTTGCGGAACAGTTGATGCTGACAGTGCTGCGGTACAGACGTTATTCCGGAGAGCCTGGCCGTATTATTGGAGGTATTTCATATTTTCGATATTTGATTTTTACTTTTGGTATTCAATTGAGAAAATGGTTCACAGCGCCTTTTTATTTTTTGGGCCGGATGATACTCCGAAACGAAAAGGGCCGTGTGGGCCGGACGTTCGTTTCACTTTATCGCCGTAAGCGGCAGAAAGAGGAGAAGGCAAAACCATGTGCGGCATAGCGGGTTTCTTTTCCCAATCGGCGGTTCCCAAAGGGCTGGCTTGTTCGATGCTGAAACATATGAATCGCATTCAAAAGCATCGTGGGCCCGATCACGAGGGGGTTTGGGTGGATTCCGCCGGTCGCATCGGATTGGCTCATGTGCGTTTGAGTATTCTGGATCTTTGCCCAAAGGCGGATCAACCGATGCTTTCTGAAAATGGCAATGTCATTTCCTACAACGGCGAAATTTACAATTTCAGGGAACTTCGAGAAGAACTGGGTAAAAGCAAGTTCCGAACATCTTCCGATACTGAAGTGATTCTTAAAGCTTATGAAAAATGGGGCGAACGCTGTGTGGAAAAATTTCGCGGCATGTTTGCTTTTGCGCTTTGGGATTCGTCGAAGAAAAAACTTTTTGTAGCCCGTGACCGTTTCGGGATTAAACCTTTTTATTTCACCGTGCAAGACGGTGTGTTCTTTTTCGCTTCTGAAATCAAAACCTTACTGCCGTTTCTGGAGTCGGCAAAAGTTGATTTGAACGGGCTTAGAGATTATTTCACTTTTCAATTTTGTTTGAGTCAAAGGACTCTTTTCGAAGGTATTCGCGAGCTTGCGCCAGCCCATGCCGGTTATGTCGACACGAATCTTGGCCTTGAACTAAAGAAATACTGGGAAGTTCATTATGATCTGGATTGGAAGAGTTCCGAGGCACATTTTGTTGAAAAAATCCGGGAAAAGTTTTCTGATTCGGTTCGGGCCCATTTGGTCAGCGACGTAGAAGTAGGCGCGTATTTGAGTGGCGGATTGGATTCAGGACTTGTGAGTTCTCTGGCCCGGGATTTTGCCCCGGACCGCCGGTTTCTGGCCTTTAACGGAAAGTTTTCTTTGGGCCCCAAATATGACGAATCGAATTATGCAAGGCTTCTGGCAAAAAAGAAAAATATTCAACTTCATGAAATCGAAATCAGCAGCAATGATTTTATCGAGAATATGTCGAAGGTGATACATCACCTGGATCAACCTGTCGCGGGTCCGGGCTCTTTTCCGCAATTTATGGTTTCGCGGGAAATAAAAAAACATGTAAAAGTGGTGCTGGGCGGGCAGGGCGGCGACGAGATTTTCGGAGGATATATCCGCTACTTGATTGCGTATTTTGAGCAATGCATCAAGGGGGCCATCGAGGGAACGATGAATAGCGGAAAATTTGTCGTCACTTACGAATCCATCATTCCGAATCTTGCTGCGCTCAAAGGTTATGAGGGACTTTTGGAGGAGTTTTGGGCGGAGGGCATTTTCGATGCGCGTGATAAACGGTATTTTCGGTTAATCAATCGGGCGAACTCAATCGGGGATGCTGTGGACTGGAATATTTTTAACGGCTCCTCCTCATTTGATGATTTTCATAGAATTTATTGGGGCAAAAATGTCGGGCAGGAATCGTATTTTGACAGCATGACGCATTTTGATTTCAAAACGCTCCTTCCGGCGCTACTTCATGTGGAGGACCGCATGAGTATGGCCCACGGAGTCGAATCGCGTGTTCCTTTTCTGGATCATGACCTTGTGGAACTTTTGGCGACCATTCCTTCTAATATCAAATTCCAAAACGGTGAACTGAAGCGGCTTTTGCGAATTTCTTTCGGGGATGAATTGCCTGCTGAAATCACCGGCCGCAGGGATAAAATGGGCTTTCCAGTTCCCTTGAAATTATGGTTAAATGATGACTCTAAAGTCCGCGAATTTGTGATGGATATTTTCCGTAGCGGGCGGGCACGGACGCGGTTTTATCTTCGGGAAGATTTTGATCCCGAAACATTATTCGGACATGAACGAGAATTTGGCCGCAATCTTTGGGCCTTTTTGAATCTGGAGCTTTGGGCCCGCGAGTTTCTGGATCATCACGAAAAATTTTCTGAAACCAGGACAGTCCAGGAGAAATTATAAATGTTAAAAATATTGATTACCGGAGGATCGGGGTTTTTAGGATCTCATTTGGCGGATCGTCTGCTCGCACGGAGCGATGAAGTGCTTGTCATCGACAATTATGCAACAGGCCGGCGGGATAACCTGACGCCTCAACGCAATCTCACGATTATTGAAGGATCAATTTGTGACGAATTGTTGATGGCGAAAATTTTTGAAGAATTTCACCCGCAAGTGGTGGTGCATACCGCCGCCTCTTACAAAGATCCGAATAATTACACGGAAGATGTTCGCACCAACGTTCTTGGAACCGCGGTCGTCGTCAATCAGACAAAGCGGGTAGGTGCGCGGCGTCTGATTTATTTTCAAACGGCGCTGTGTTACGGCGACCCCATTGAGCAGCCCATTACGCTTGCCCATCCGATTAATCCGGGAAAATCCAGTTACGCGATCAGCAAAACGGCGGGGGAGATGTATATTCAGCTTGCCGGAATCGATTTCATTTCTTTCCGGCTTGCGAATGCTTACGGTCCCCGGAATGTGAGCGGACCTCTTCCAACATTTTTCAGCCGATTGACAACGGGGAAGCCTTGTTTCGTCAGCGATACACGCCGAGATTTTATTTATGTGCAGGATTTAATTGATATCGTTGAAAAAGCCGTAGACGGACAAGGGAAAAAAGGTGCTTACCATATTTCTTCTGGAAAGGATTTTTCGATTAAAGAACTTTTTGACGCTACGGTTCATGCGCTTGAAATTCATCTTGATAAACCGGTGGAAATTAAACCTCGCAGTGCGGATGATGTGCCGACTATTCTGCTGGACCCTTCAAAAACCTTGCGTGATTTCGGAACTGTTCCTTCTTATCCGCTTACAGACGGCGTGCGAAATGCCATTCGGTATTATCAACAATTCGGAATCGCCGAAACTTTCACGCATCTCAAGCAGAATTGAATTATGAAGTCATGAAAGAATTTGAAAGCGCGAATATCCTTGTCACTGGTGGTGCCGGTTTTGTCGGCGGCAATTTGGTCCGGTTTCTTGTCGGTAATGGCTGCCGCAGTATTCACATCATCGATAATCTACTTTCGTCAGAGAAGGTCAATATTCCCGAAGATCTCCGAATTCAATTTACCGAAGGCTCTATTGCAGATGACCGGATTTTGGAAAAACTGGAAGATCGGTATGACTTTATTTTTCACCTGGCGACCTATCACGGCAATCAAAGCTCCATCCATAATCCGATTGCGGATCATGAAAATAATACCATTACAACTTTGAAGCTTTATGAACGGATCCGGAAATTTGAAAATCTGAAGAAAGTGATATATTCTTCTGCCGGTTGTTCTGTTGCCGAAAAAACTTTTGATGAGGTGCGGGCAACTGTGGAATCGGATTTGGTATCTGTTTGGTCGGATTCCCCTTATTCGATGTCAAAAATTTTTGGTGAGTTCTATTCGAATTATTATTTCAAACAGCACGGCTTGCCCATTGTCCGTGCGCGTTTTCAAAATGTGTATGGACCTGGTGAGATTTTGGGAGCGGGCAAGTGGCGGGGAACGATGGCTACGATTTGGCGTAACGTTGTACCCACGTTCATCTATAAAGCATTGAAACAGGAACCGCTGCCTCTTGAGAATAACGGAATTGCGACCCGCGATTTTATTTACGTCGAAGATATTGTCCGGGGACTTCTTGCCTGTGCTCTGAAGGGACAGCCGGGAGAAGTCTACAATCTTGCCAGCGGACGGGAAACATCCATTTCGGAATTGGCCAAAAAAATTAACGAGATGACTCAAAACCCCTCGGGAATTTCTGTCCTCCCCAAAAGAACTTGGGATAATTCCGGGAAAAGGTACGGATGTCCCGAAAAAGCGCTTAAAGAATTGTGCTTTAAAGCTGGGGTTGATATTGAAGATGGCCTTGAGCACACGATTCGCTGGACTCGAACCCATCTTGCCTTGATTGATAGTATAAAGAATAAGCATGAGGTTCATTTGTAAGAGTATAGCCCGCTGAAGCGATTTGCCGTTTTGTTGTCATTCCCGCGAAGGCGGGAATCCAGTGTCTTTGTTTTTAAAAACACCTTCATAAAAATCCCTTCCGGTCGTAAAAATAAGTGTGAAAACAGACCTTTTAATCTTCATCGAAAAAACCAAAGAAGAATTAATCGAGATTATCCTCGAAAAGCAAAGACGCATCGAAGAGCTCGAGAAGAAACTCCAGTCCGAAGAAAAAAGCCAGGCTCACAAAGAATTCTTAAAACACTTGAGGTTATCCCAAAAAGTCAAAGCCCCAAAAACTCCGGGACAAAAAGCGGGCTACGAAGGGCTCACCCGGATTAAACCAAGTCAAATCGATCACGTTGTTGAAAGCAAACTCCGGAATTGCCCGGATTGCAATCAGACATTAAGCAAAAGCCAGGAAGTGATTGAGCATATCCAAGAAGATATTGTTCCCGCCCATCGGGAAGTAACCTGCTTCAAGAAACACCGGTATTGGTGCTGTGGCTGCGAAAAAATAATAACGGCCCCGTACGCTCCTGAAGAAGTCCCTCACGGTTATCTGGGTCCCAACATTCTCGTTCAAACTGTGATGCTCAAATATCATCACGGTCTTCCTTTTAATAAGATCAAAGAGCTGTTCGAAAGCCTTTGCCACTTCCAAGTTTCTGAAGGGGCTCTGTCCCAAGCACTCCAGAGAATGAGTGAGTGGCTTGGGGTGGAGATGGCCGTGATTTTGAAAGCGATCCGGTCCAGCCCCAACATTCATGCGGACGAGACAGGCTGGAAGATATCCGGCTCAAACCATTGGCTGTGGGCCTTTGTCAATGAGCGATTGGCGTTATACCGGATTGCCAAATCCCGAGGCTCGAAAATTCCGAAGGAAGTGCTGAAAGACTTCAAAGGGATTTTGACCACAGATTTTTATGCGGCCTACAACCTGATTCCGGTCAGGAAGCAGAAATATCTGGTGCACCTGATGCGGGAAATGCACGAACTGTTTGTCAAAGATCAAACGCCCGGGTTTTTGAAATATTACAAAAGGCTCAAGCGAATTATCGAAGATGCGTTGAAACTCAAAAAACTCGATCAAACTTTAGAGCCCACGATTTACCAAAGACGGATCAAACTGCTTGAGAAACGATTATTTCTTTGGTCCTGTCGGGAATATGAGAATAAAAATTTAAAACGACTCTCCAAACGATTTCTCAAACATTGGATTCATCTTTTGACCTTTTTGAAAGAGCCGGGAATTTCATCCAACAATAACCTGGCCGAGAGAATGATTCGACCGCACGTGATTATCCGCAATCGAAGCTTTCAGAACCGATCCGAAAAAGGCTCGCACGCCCATGAGGTTTTGACGAGTCTTCTTCACACTTGCCGATTGCAAGAGCGCGACACGATTGCCTTTTTCAAAAAAGCATTTCTCAAACACCGTCAGGGTTACACCATCCCACTGCTCGTTATTTAACTCAAAAAACAAACGACACTGGATTCCCGCCTTCGCGGGAATGACAACAAAACGGCAAATCGCTTCAGCGGGCTGTACTCTTACAATTCAATGGGGAATAAGCTTGTGTGGACAATGTGTGTACGATCTGCTATTCTTGTGATGAGAATAAAGGAGGTCGATATCATGCCACTAACACAGAAAGATGATCGGATTGACGTACGCGTTAAAAATACGCAAAAGAATTTTTTAATCTACGCAGCTACATTGTGTCATAAAAAGCTATCCGCTTTTGTACTTGATAGTGCGTTGAAAGAAGCTGAAGAATTAGCTTCCAAAAACGTTCATTTCAAGTTGCCCGACAAGCAATGGAAAGCCTTCTGTGATGCTCTGGATAAACCTGCTCGTGAAATCCCGAAACTGAAGAAACTGTTTAAAGAACCCAATATTTTCCATGAGCGATAAGCCGCCGCTTAAGGCTCCAGTTTTATTAAACAAATCTCATGGAGTCGAACGCTTTGATTGCGGATCGGAGTCGCTTGATACTTACCTGAAACGATTTGCTTTTATTAACAATCAAAATGGTTCTGCCAGAACCTACGTTGCTCTACGAGGAAATGAAGTTGTTGGCTACTACACGTTGACACCTGGATCTGTGGAAAGAGATCAAGTCGCCGAGCGCGTAGGTCAAGGCCTGGCGCGTCATCCGATTCCTATTATCCTTTTGGCAAGACTGGCGGTAGACAGAACCGAGCAAAAAATCGGGCTGGGTAAGGGATTGTTGCGCGATGCGTTAATTCGTGTGGTCAGTGCCGCCGATATTATCGGAGGCCGGGCCCTTCTGGTTTATGCGAAAGATGAAAATGCCAAGGCATTTTATGAGCATTTTAGTTTTGAGTCATCTCCGGTTGATTCTTTTCATTTATTTCTTCTCTTGAAAGACATCAGGAAAACCCTGGGAGTTTAAATCGAAAAGAACCATTTTGTTGAAATTAATAAAATGGTCCTGCAGGTCAAGCAATCTAGCTGACGTTAACTCCTTCTTATTCCTAGATTTAAGCATAAATTATTATTCGTACTAGTTTGCGAAGCCTTGTAATTCTTAATGAATGTGGTATGTTTCCGTAACTTCAATCTCAAGAAAGGTATACAGCGAATTCATGATTTCGGGATGGATTTTGGGAAAGTGGCTCACTAAATGGGTCGCTTTTCTTACGGTGTTAATCTTTTCGCTTACAACCACGTTACAAGCTTCGCCTTACTTGATTGGAGGACCGCCCAATTCGGGTTTGCCGATTCCGCCGTATCTTGCCGCGCCTCCGATACAAATTTCCCCTGAAATAGGAAAAATGGAAGATCTTTTCGTTCCCCAAGATCAATCCAAAAATTCCCCATTTGTTTATCTCATCCAGGATGCGCATGACAGCCTGGATGCTCAGGAGAGTATCCGCAATATTCTTAGGCAATTAGTTGATAAAGAAGGAGTTGAGCTTGTGTGTTTTGAAGGAGGGTCGCTCAAGCTTGATCGATCTTTCTACGATTTTGCTCATAATCCTAAACTTAATATTAAAGTTTGGGACTCGCTCTTTCAGCAAGGCGAGATCGGTGGACTTGAACGGTATGCTTTGCAGTCGCCGGAGAAGATTCAATTTTATGGAATTGAGGATGAATCAGTCTATTTTAAAAATGTGCATGCGCTTCAGTCTGTGTATGCGGGTGAGGAGACGGCCCGGCTGACAATTCGCAGTATTGATTCTCGATTCGCTCAAGAATGGGGCCGGTTGATTACGGGAGAGCTCAAGAAATTTCTAGATTCAAGGAACGCCTTTCAGGAAAGGAAAATTCCGCTCAATCAGTATGCCGATGAACTATCAAAATGGGCAAAAAAAATAGCCCACTTGGATTTATTGGATTCTTCATCTCAAAATAATTGGCCGCAGTTAGTCCGACTTTTGAAATTGAGGGAGTTTGAGGCAAGGCTGAAGAAGAATGAGGAGCAAATCCAGGAGGAACTGAAAGCAGTCCAGGAAAAATCAAAAAACTCACCCGTAAATTTTGTTTGGGATTTATCCCGGCATGTCCGTGTGAAAGGACATCTGCGCTGGTATTTCGAGCGGACAGTGGATGAACTCAGGGCTAAGGGTGTCGCCCTGGACTTATTTCCTCATCTCAAAGATTGGATCGGATTTCATGTCCTTCAGGATGAATTAGAGGCTAAGCCCTTATTTGATGAAATTGAAAATTTCGAAAAAATTATTTTAGATCACATGAACTTGAGTGCTGAAATTCGAAACTTTCTTGTGCGCGAGCATCAGTGGATCCTCACAAAAAAACTGATTCGACTCGAATTAACGCGAAAAGAATGGCGGGAGGTTAAAGTAAAAGATTTTTCTTTTGATGGGCTCGATTCTCTCATTGAACTTGCCAGACGTAATTATGAACTTGTTGAGCGCCGCGATCAAATTCTTTCTAATAGATTTGCCGATCGTATTAAACGAATGAATGCAAAGAAAGCCGCTGTCATCGTCGGTGGATTTCATGCGGATGAACTTGCGGCATTCTTGAAACAAAACAAACTATCCTACGAGGTTATTAATCCTACCATCCGAAATCTTGACCGTAAACTTAATTATCGCGCTCGAATGAATCCTGAAATCAAAAACAATTTACCGGATCCGCTTGCTAATCAGGTGGCTCTCGCAATTGCAGGATCTCTTGGAAGTCCGGAGGGCGCTCCGTTCAAACTTGATTTACAACGGAAAGCAATGAGGGTGACAGAAAAAATGAAGGAACAAAGCATTCAGTTGACATCCGGCGCTAGCTTGGGGAAGAAGTCGGAAGATGAAAAAGCTGAAGACGTAACTCCCAGTGAAGCTGAAAAAAAGATTCCAGATAGCCTGGATCAAAAGGGAAAAGCATTCACAGACTGGATCAAATTGCCATTTGCAGAAATTGAGATGGGAGCGGAGAGAACCGCAGGCCCATTTTTCACGGAAGATGGCAAAGGTTTAGTTTTTGAGACTGGGCAAACAAGTTCAGATTCGGTATGGGTGAATTTGGAAAACCCCGAGGATATCAAACGCTTTCCCGGTCAGAATATAAAAGACCTCAGCATTCCATTAGCCGGCGTAAAGAAAAAAATACAGATTGGGTACCAGAGGTATCGCAGAGCTCTCATTTTTGGGGATGCGGAAAAAGGATCGGAAATCAAACGAATTAAGGGAGCGGAACTTACGGAAGTTGTTAGAGTTCCTAGAGGCCCTCATACTGCGGTCTACTACGAAAATTTTTATTCTTGCGCATTCAATGATCAGGAAACTCTTTTAGCTGTTTATTCCGAGTTTAAGGACTCTATTCTTCTTACAAGTAGTTCAAGGGGTGAGAAAATTAAAATTTATGCGTTTGATTCTTTAAAAAAAAATCACGAGTTTAGTGTTTTAGGTGTCAGGCAGTATAAAAATTTTAGTGAAAACATCATGGCTCTAAATTCCGATGGCTCTCAGCTGGCTGCTTTAACGACTTCAGCCATAAACGGATTGGGACAAGATATTTATTTATTCGAAACCGCCTCAGGCAAACCCTGGCGTATTCTAAAAATTCCGGCTACCCATTCAATTACCGGGATTCGCTTTTCTCCAGACAATCGTTACCTTCTGGCAGTTACCCGCGCATCAACCAAAGAGGGAGCCGCGGGCTCTGAGAAAATTTATCTTTATGATTTAAAAAATTTGGAGGACATTCAGCCTGTTTCTATGAAAAGGGATCTTGATCCGGATTTCAAAGCGAAGGAGATTGAAAAATTTAGAAAAGACAAGGAAAGTGCCCTGCGCAAAGCGCATATTTTAATGTTTGTTAGCCCCTTTGTTATTTTGTTGGGGATAGCACTGTATTTGATTTATCTTCCGCAAATTGGGTCTAATGAAATAAGGCTCTATACGATGATCGTGTTGCTCGGTGTAGCGGCTTTTTTTTGGGGACATATATCTGTGGATGATACCAAAATAGGGATGGAGAAAACAGATGAAGAATTAGGCCATGAAGTCTGGGGTCGATGGGCACAGTTTATGTCACCTGAAGCGATACAGAGAATTATCGACGCCCAAAACCGTTTGATG
>JACROU010000045.1 GCA_016214265.1 Candidatus Omnitrophota bacterium | reverse complement strand
AAACTTTAAACCTATTCACCACTCCTGAAGACTTTCGTCTCCAGGGATTTACGCCACTCTCTGCCCCATCGCCGGACCACCTTGATTATTTTTGGTCCCATTTCGATGCGCGCCTACAAATGTCGAACCTTCAAATTAGCTAAATATGGGTTTGTTTTGAAGGATGATTTCATCAATTTCTTCGTCAATGGTCGGCAGCAGAAGGAGTATAAAGTGAACCCGGGGGTGTATCTTGAAAAGATTGCCTAGTATGCAATGTTATTCATTGGACTCAGCTGCAGTAAAAAACTGGACTCAGCTGCAATTTCATTCTTTTATTTTTGCTTGTTTAAGATGGCCTCTTTTGTTAACGTCTTATTTTACAGAGGGTTATCTAGCCCACAATTGAGGGGGCATAGCTCAGTCGGTAGAGCACCACCCTTTTAAGGTGGGTGTCGATGGTTCGAATCCATCTGCCCTCAGTTTCATTTGAGTAACGAAGCAATAAGGAGAAGGTATCCGATACTTGGAACAGGTATCGGATACCTTCTCCTTTTTTATGCGCCTTGCTGGCTGGGATATTTTCAGTTAGAATTCAGGTAAGGTACAAAGGAGCGCTTTGACGTAACTCTAATGATTAATTGGGATTCCATCAAGCCTATACTCAAAAAGGAAAAGCGGTTTTTGATCACCAGCCACGTTTGCCCGGAAGGGGACGCGCTCGGATCTGCCGTTGCCCTGAAACTATTTCTTCAGCAGATGAAGAAAGAAGCGTTTCTAATTAACGAGGGTAAAAGCGCCAGCCAGCTTAACTTTTTGAATCACGGGCATTTCCGGTTATTTAATCCCAGTTCGCCGGACGATCAATGGTTCATTGAATCTTTCAAAGTTGTTATCGTGGTTGATGTCAGCGACTGGGGCCACATGGGTGTGCTGGGTGATCGGCTCCGGAAAATTCCCTCGACAAAAATTTGCATCGATCATCATCCACCGAAAGGAAAATTTGGTGATATCGATTTAATTGATCGTACTGGCTCGGCGACAGGGCAACTGATTTATCAGATGATCAAACACTTCAAAGGAAAAATTACTCCCGAAATTGCAACCGCACTTTACACCTCAATTATTACCGATACCGGACAATTTGCTTACCCGAATACAACGACAGAAGTGATTCAGCTGGCTTCGGATCTGGTCAAGCAGGGGGTCAATCACTACGACGTTTATCAGAAGGTTTATGAGAATAATAATTGGACGAAACTTCAGCTGATGGAAAAAGCGCTTCGATCGCTTCACTCGGATGCAGATCAGCAGATTGCCTGGATGAAAATTACTCAGGACATGTACAAAGAGCTTGATGCTCCATTTGATGATGCGGAAGGATTTGTCGATCAGCTTCGGGCAATTCATGGAGTCAAAATTGCCATTCTTTTCCGGGAGCTTCCTGGTGAGCAGGTTCGAATTAATCTTCGTTCGAAAGACGGAGTTAATGTGAGCGAGCTGGCTAAAAGTTTTGGCGGCGGGGGACATCCCAATGCTGCAGGAGCGGTCTGTAATGGAAAACTGGATGAGGTTATCGAAAAAGTGGTTTTGAGCGCCAAAAAAGTTTTGAATTCTCACTAGTGCAGTTTATCAATTCAAAGGAAATCCAAATGAATATGAAATCGGTTCTTATTTCAGAAATCCGGTCTGCGTATCCGGTCATTGCCGTCGGACATTTTGAAGGAGATAAAAATTTCGAGCGTCAGATTTCACTGCTGGGGCCCGAGGTTCAGGCTTTGGTGCGCCGTCTGACGGAAGAGAAAATTTTTTCAGGAAAACCCCGAGAAAGTTTTTCGTCCCTTTTGAATCAGTCCAAACTTGCCAAAAGTCTGATCCTCTTGGGGCTCGGATGCCGCGAGAAATTCACCGTGAATTTCTGGTTATAAATTTGACCGGTATCGTTTCAAAAATCGGAATGAAAACGCAAACGTAAATCAAAAAAATCACGTCGAGGAAATTGACTTTTTAGTGCTGAATACGGGCGAGCGAAATCAGTCAGAAAAAGGCCGCGAGATTGGCGCTGTGATTGCCAATGCAGTAAATTTTGCGCGTGATTTGGGCAATGAGCCAGCTAATGTGATGACACCTTCCCGGATGGTTCAAGAAGCTGTGCGCGTCGCGAAAGAAAGTGGCCTGAAATTCGAAATCCTGGATGAACACGAAATCAGGAAATTGAAAATGGGGGGCATTCTCGGCGTGGCTCAGGGGAGTCACGAGCCGCCGCACTTGATTATTCTCGAGAAACAGGTGCGCAATCCCAAGAAAACGATTTGTCTCGTCGGCAAAGGCATCACCTTTGACACCGGAGGGATTTCAATCAAACCGGCGAAGGACATGGAAAAGATGAAATACGACATGATGGGCGCGGCGGCGGTCATTGCGGCGATGAAAGCCATCAGTCAGCTCGACCTTCCGTTTCATGTGATCGGTATCACCCCGGTGTGCGAGAATTTGCCAAGTCAGAAACCTCAGCGACCCGGCGATGTGGTGATCGCGTACAACAAAAAATCCGTCGAAGTGATTAACACCGATGCCGAAGGGCGCCTTATTTTGATGGACGCGCTTTCGTTTGCCGAGAAATTCAAGCCCGACGCGATTATCGATTTGGCCACATTGACCGGAGCCGTCGCGGCGACGTTCGGCGACAAATGTATAGGTCTTATGTCCAATGACCGAAAGCTGGTGGAGCGGGTGATTGAAGCAGGCGAGAAAACCAGCGAGCGTTGTTGGGAACTGCCGCTATGGGAGGAGTATTTGGATATGATCAAAGGCGACATTGCTGATTTTCGCAATGTTGGATCCGGATTTGCGGGAACGATTACGGCCGGGAAATTTCTGGAACAATTCGTGCCGAATGATACGCCTTGGGCTCATTTGGACATTGCCGGTGTGGCGTGGTCGGATTCTCAAAAACCGTTTACGCCGAAGGGGCCGACTGGCGCGGGCATTCGACTCCTGATTCAACTGTTAAGAGATTGGAAATAATATGTTGAGCCAAGTCACCAGCTTGTTTCTCCTAGAATTCGGGGCTGGCACGCTGGCTTTCATGGTATTCATGCCGCTTCGCGATTTGAAAAATACCTTTTTTATGCTGAACGGGGGCATTTCCCTTTTATTTCTGATTTTCTTTTTTCTCTTGTCTCCGTTTTGTCCCAACAAAACGTTGTTGGCGGCTTGTCTTGTGTTCCTGGTGATTTCGTATTTGATCTTTATCCTCAAAAAATATTTACTCTCGCGCATTGCGCTAATTCTTTCGACGGCAGTGGCCTTTATCATTGTGTTCACCCGGGGCATGTCGGGCATCAGTTCCGCTCTACCGCTCACGGTGCAGATTTCAGGCGGTGTTTCATTGCTTCTTGGCGCCGCGTTGCTCGGTGTCTGCTATGGCACCATGATTCTGGGGCACTGGTATCTGGTGACTCCGTCGCTTCCGTTCCGGTATCTGGTGAATTCATCCCGAATTTTTATCGGGATTACGATACTCCGGACGCTGGTGCTTGGCTCGGTCATGGCCGCTTTTTACTGGCTTCTGGGATCCGAGACTAAAGGTCTTGTTGAAAATCTGATTTCTTTCGATCAACTCGGTCTATTCTTTCTGATGCGGATATTTTGGGGAATTTTTGGCCCGCTCATTCTTTCCTTCATGATTCTGGAGACGGCGAAAATCCGCCACAACCAAGCAGCCACAGGCATTCTCTACGTGGCCTGTATTTTTGTGTTCATTGGCGAGCTTTGCGCTGCGTATCTGTTTCAGATGGGAGGATTTCCTGCGTGATCGAGATGCGCTATTTTTGTCCGCTCTGTGAAACCCGGAACCGGATTTTCCTGCCGCTGAAAGAGGATGCTCTTTGCTTGAATTGTAATGGTCTTGTCTTAAAACCCTCCGCGATTTCAGAGCCGTTCAAATGCGTGCTGTGTGATTATAATCAATTTTATCTGACCAAAGATTTTAACCGGGGAATTGGCCTTGCCATTTTTATTGCCGGGGCTATTGCCAGCTTTTGGACTTATGGAATCAGTCTGGCCGTAGCAGCGGTGATTGACGCCCTACTCTACAAACGGCTTGCGTTCCTCAAAGTTTGCTACATCTGCGATACGGAGTACAAGAATCTGCCTATCCGGAAAGAAGATAAAGTCTACGACCACGTCATCGGCGACTTGATCCGGTCCATGAAAGAAGACTGGCATTTAGCGAAGAAAAAGTTATGGACCCAAAAGAGCGCGTAAAAAAAATTCTCATCCGGCTCAAAAAAGCCCATCCCGATGCCAAATGCGCTTTGTATTTCAAAACCCCGCATGAACTTCTGGTGGCCACCATTCTGTCGGCTCAGTGCACCGACGAGCGAGTGAACAAAGTTACGCCCCCACTCTTCAAAAAATATCCGTCCGTGCGTGCGTTTGCCGGCGCGAATCTGAAAACTCTGGAGCAGGATATCCGCTCGACGGGATTTTATAAAAACAAAGCCAAGTCTATCCAATCGTCGGCGGCAGATATCCAGCATATTCACGGAGGGAAGGTGCCGGCCAAGCTCGAGGAATTGGTGAAACTGCACGGCGTCGGTCGAAAAACCGCGAACGTGATTTTGGGCAATGCCTTTGGCGTGCCGGGAATTACTGTGGATACGCATGTGAAGCGGTTGAGCAACCGCCTGGGCCTGACGAAGCAATCGGATCCGGTTAAAATCGAATTCGATTTGATGAAACTCATTCCGCGCAAGCGCTGGACCGAATTTTCACATCAGCTGATTTTTCACGGACGGCGGATTTGCTTGGCCCGGAAACCCGATTGCGCGCATTGTCCTCTGGAATCGTTATGCCCGAAAGTAGGCGTAACGTCCCCTCTTGAGAGGGCGGAGCACCTGCAAAGCGGGTCGTTAAAGCGCCGGAGTGTGTAAAAACATAAAAATGGCGACGGTGTTTTGAATCTCAAAGGTGTTGAGTCTTCGGCTCAACTTCTTTTGGATTCCGATGTGCGCTCTATCTATTAAGTAGCGCTTATCCGTCGCCATACCACAAACCTAGCTCACCATTTTGGCAAAGTCAAATTAGGGGAGGGCGTCAAGGATTTTGCTACCACACGATTTTTTCAAATGCTATAATCCCGGCTCTTTTACCGGTTTAAAGACCGCCCAAATCATTCACGTCCCCATCGTCTAGTCTGGCCTAGGACAGCAGATTTTCGATCTGCTGACAGGGGTTCAAATCCCCTTGGGGACGCTTTTTAAGGCCTTGGTTCAGTAATGAGCCAAGGCCTTTTTTGTGTCGCGACGGGGTGAGGGAATGTGATGGGTTTTCGTCACTTTCCTTTTCGTTTATAATCGTGTATAATCATGTATAGTTGGGATAGAAGAAAGGAATCCTCCTGTGCAGCATCAAAGATTAAATGCCCCAATCGAACGATTACCCGGTGAGATTTGGACAAAAATTGCCCAAATTGATGAGCTGAAAGGCCGCTGGGTTGGCGGTGTTCACCTCAGTCCGCAGATCCTTGGACGCCTGAAACGATCGGTGCTGATCATGTCCACTGGCTCCTCAACGCGTATTGAAGGAGCCCATCTTTCAGATGAAGACGTTGAAAAGCTTATGCGCGGAATTTCCGTTCAAAAATTCATCGATTGTGATAAACAGGAAGTGCAAGGTTATTACGAACTTCTTCAAAAAGTGTTTGAAACTGCCAATCACATCCGCTTTTCAGAAAGCACCATCAAACATTTTCACAAAGAGATATTGCGTTTCGTGGATAAAGACAAGCTTCACCGGGGCGAATATAAAAAAGTGGAAAATAAAGTGCATATGGTTGACGCGGGGGGGGAGTCTGTCGGTGTTTTTTTTGAGACAACATCGGCCTACCTAACCCCAAAAGAAATGCAGGAACTTGTTGAATGGACTTCAGTCTCGTTTCAGGCGAAAAAAATTCATCCGCTTTTGATCATCGCAAATTTCCTGATCAACTTTCTGGCCATTCATCCTTTTCAGGACGGAAATGGCCGCCTTTCGCGTGTTCTCACGAATCTTCTCTTATTGCAGCAAGGATACGCGTATGTTCCCTACGTGTCTTATGAAAAACTGATAGAAGATAACAAGCCCGATTATTATTTGGCGCTTCGAAAAAGTCAGAAAAAATTAAAAGTGAGGAATGTAAACATTGCGCCCTGGCTTGATTTCTTTTTTTCTATTCTCCTGGAACAGGCAAAACAGAGTGTTTCGCTTTTGTCAAAAGAAGCCATCGAGAAACTATTTTCTCCCAAACAACTACTTGTTTTGGAATATATACAGACAGTGGATGAAGTGACACGGCTTGAATTGTCAAAAAAACTAAAAATTGTACCTCCTACCGTGAATCAAATTCTTTCCCGTCTGCTTAAATTTAAAAAAATTGAGCGTATCGGACAGGGGCGAAGCACACGATATCGAAAGATATGAAGAGCCTTTCCCCTCCGAGGTGCTCTCTGATGCCCTGTTACCATTGTAGTAATGAAGAAAAGGGGAGAATCCTTCGCACCCTCCAAAAGGAAGGAGCGTGAATCGGCTCCTTCCTCCGGATTGTGGGTTCTTGTTTACTTCTGTCCTGACAAAAACACCTTCTTGATGTTCTCGCGTAAATCGACATGCGCTTTAGCTTTGCTGAGCATCGCATGCCACTGAGCTCCCATCGATTCAATGACGGCATCGCCGACTTTTTCCATATCTGCTCCCCAAGCCTTCTTGATTTTTTGTTTTAGGATTTCCACCTGAACCTCCTGCATGGCCTTGCAAAAACTGTCTGACCACTTTTGAGCTGCCATTTCAATGGGGCAGCAGGTTTCTGAGGCGCTCGACGAGCATTCACCTTCGCCGGCTTGCTGGGTGCTGCAGGTGTTTCCTGATTTGTCACAGTCTGACATGGTGCTTCTCCTTTTATTATTTAATCCTCCGTTATCAATCACTTGCAAAACGCAAGTAAATCCAATCTATCCAAATCACTTGCAAAGTGCAAGTTTTATTTTGGGCGCGGAATCTGATATAGTACCCGGCATGAAACCCTTGAAAGAAACCGAATGCCGCTCGTGCTGCCCTGTGGCCAATGCCCTCGATGTTCTCGGGGACCGTTGGACGCTACTTGTGATCCGTGATTTGTTCATGAATAAACACGAATACCACGAATTTCTGTCCGGTCCGGAAGGGATTGCCACGAATATTCTCTCCGACCGCTTGAAACGGCTGACCTCGACGGGGATTATCGATTTGATGAGGCATCCTAAACATAAAAACAAAAAACTTTATTATCTGACTCAGGCGGGCAAGGATCTCTTGCCGATTTTAGTGGAACTTATTCTATGGGGAGGCGTCTACCGTGCCGTTCCGGATATGGCTAAGGCGCGTGTTGAGAAAGTTAAACGCAATCCGAAAAAGTTTATGCGTGAGACGCTCGAGCAGCTAAAGGCTTGGGAAAAAAAGAATTTGTAGTAATAACCAAGAACAGGTGAGTTATGAAGAAGACCAAAATTGTTGCAACTGTCGGACCCGCTTGTGGGCAGGCAGAAAAATTAGAGGCTTTGATTCTTAAAGGGGCCGATGTGCTGCGCATTAACGCGTCGCACACAACGCCTGCCACGCTTCGTCAGTGGATTAAAATAATCAGAAAAGCCGCTGCGTCGGTGAAAAAGAGTGTCGGTATTATTGTGGATCTTCAAGGTCCCCGTGTCCGTACCGGAACATTAAAATCGAAGACGCCGCTCGCACTTAAAAACGGCGAGGAGTTTTTGATTCTGATCGGAAATATGCCGGGATCGGGGCATGTGATCACCACTTCGTGCCGCGAGTTTCCTCTAATGGTCAAGAAGGGGGACAGAGTTCTTCTCGATAATGGAAATATGGAACTGGAAGTTCTGCGCGTGAATCATGAAGGGGTTAAATGCCGGGTTATTTCGGGAGGGGTTTTAGGCGAAAACAAAGGAATTAATTTGCCGTATGCGCCCGCCACACTGCCGGCGCTAACGGAAAAAGATCTGATGGATCTTCGCATTGCGGCCGGAATGAATGTGGATTACATCGCTCTTTCCTTTATCCGCAGTGCGGAAGATGTAAATACGATTAAACGGTGGCTGAAACGGAATCATAAAGAAATTCCGGTGATTGCCAAAATTGAGAAACCTAGTGCGGTTAAAAATATCGATGCTGTGATGACTGTGGCGGACGTGATGATGATCGCTCGCGGCGATTTGGGTATTGAGCTGGGCGTTGAAAAAGTTCCGGCGATTCAAAAAGCTTTGATTGAACTCTGCCGGCGAATCAATAAACCGGTCATTACCGCAACGCAAATGCTGGAGACGATGATGGAAGCGAATCATCCGACCCGGGCGGAGGTATCCGACATCGCTAACGCGGTCTTTGACGGCACTGATGCTGTGATGCTTTCCGGGGAAACATCAATCGGAAAATACCCGGTTGAATCGGTGCGGGTGATGGCCAAGATTTTGCGCGAGACCGAACAGCACGTCATGCCTCCGTCGCTTCACGACGTGAACGGTGCCCGTCATGAAAAACGATTTTCGCCGATTAGGGCTATTACTCATGCGGCCTTCGACGCAGCCAATAATATGGGCGCGAAAGCGATTGTTGTGTTTACCGTTTCGGGAAGAACCGCGCTTCTCGTTTCAAAACTGCGTCCTAATTGCCCCATTTTTGTTTTTGCATCGTCGAAACAAGAGATTTTGCGGATGACTTTGCTTCGGGGTGTGGTGCCCATTTTGATTCCGCATTCTGGCAGTGCGGATGAAATGATTCGTTTGGGAGACAGCCTGATTTTGCGTCACGGACTACTAAAGCCCGGAGACCCCGTCGTGCTTATTTCGGGCAAGCAAGCGCTGCCGACCGCACGTTTTATGGCCAAAATCCATTATCTTGGTGAACGTTGACCAGTTATGCGAATTTTGATTATTGAAGATCAAAAAAAACTGGCGCTGTCATTGAAAAAAGGACTGGAGGAACAGTCATACGCCGTGGACGTCGCCTATGACGGCGTTGAAGGGCTGGAATTCACCGAAAGCGTCGCTTACGATTGCATTATCCTCGATGTTCTTCTGCCCAAAATGGATGGCCTGGAGGTGCTGAAAAAAATCAGGGACAGTTCCAGTCACATGCCCGTTCTGATTTTAAGCGCGAAAGGATCGCTCGAAGACCGCGTTCGAGGATTGGATTTGGGCGGAGACGATTATCTGGTGAAGCCGTTTTCGTTTACCGAGCTTCTGGCCCGCATTCGTGCGATTCACCGTCGGAAAAGCGGTGCCCCTCAAAATATTTTAAAAATCGACGATCTCACAATGAATCTTGCCACTCGTGAAGTCATTCGTGGCGGTCAAAAAATTGATCTTCGTCCTAAAGAATTCGCCATTCTTCAGCACCTTATAGAAAATAAGGGACGGGTGATGACCCGCTCAGTGATGATGGAGCATATCTGGGATTACTCGGCGATTACCGGTTCGAATGTGATCGATGTTCACATTAAACGGCTTCGGGAGAAAATCGACAGCGATTTTGAGCGGAAATTAATCAAAACGATAAAAGGAGTCGGTTATTCCATTGATCAATAAACAGAATTTTTTCACGCGGTTTTTTGGTGGCATTCGCATTCAATTGGCACTGTGGAATGCGCTCTTTTTCCTCCTAATTATCACCATCCTTGCGGGATATTTCTATTTCGGTCTTCGGCGGACTCTTTACAAAGGGGCTGCGTTTTTTCTTGGTCACGAAACTCAGGAAGTGGCTTCGATGCTGAAACGTCAGCCATTTGGTCTGGAACTAGTACAGTGGATTGACAAGGAACTTTCCGAGCGTCCGGAGTATTCGTCCAGTTACCAAATTCTAGATTCCAAAAGAAAAGTGATCAGCTATGCCGGTGGTGGAGGCTTTGAGGATGTGCTCAAACGTCTTGATGCTTTGCAGGTCAAGAAGAACAGTGAAATGTTTTTTGATGTCAAAGATCCAAAAGGAAAAAGATATTATGTCGCTGCTTATGTGTCTGCGGATGACCGGGGGCAGACGGTCAATTATATTTTTATTGGATCTTATCTGGATGTGATTCATGAAAAACTGCAAATTTATTTAGACAAATTATTCTGGATGCTGCCCAATTTGTTTTTGATGGCAGTAATTTTTGGCTGGGTTTTGGCCTGGTTTGCGCTCCGGCCGGTTCGAAGAATCACCAAAAAAATGGAAGCGATTACGGTCAACAAACTGGATGAACGGCTGACGTTAAAAGGAAGCGGGGACGATTTTGATCGGCTGGCGTCCACCTTTAATACGATGCTGGCGCGTATTCAGAATTCGTATGAAAGAATTTCCCAGTTCACTTCGGACGCGTCCCACGAACTGAAAACTCCGATTGCGGTCATGAAAAATCAGATTGAGGTGACGCTCGGTAAAAAAAGGGAACTCGCTGAGTATCAGGACGTGCTGGTCAGTCAATTGGAGGAGTTGGAGCGACTCTCCCAGCTCATTGAAAGCATGCTTTTTCTGGCGCGGGTAGATAACGGGCAGGTGAAATTGCATGCCGAGAGGGTTTCGCTTGGGAAACTTCTAGACGAGCTTCTCGATTTTTTCGAACCGCTTCATGTTTCAAAAAATGTTCAATTGGCGCAAAAATTATCGGATGAAATCGTAGTTCGCGGGGATAAAACATTGCTTCGCCAGCTTCTGTTTAATCTCGTGGATAATGCTATCAATTATAACCGTCCCGGAGGCAAGGTTTGCATCGAAGCTGCCCCGGAAGGACATCAGGTTGTGATGAAAATTTCGGATACGGGGCGCGGAATTGCGGCGGAACACCTGGATAAAATTTTTGACCGGTTTTACCGTGTTGACCCCTCCCGGTCGTCCGGAATTACGAATTATGGCCTTGGGCTGTCTGTCTGCAAAGCCATTGTTTCCGCCCACGAAGGCACGATTCACGTAGAGAGCCAACTGGAACAGGGGACAGTATTTACGGTTTCCCTGCCGTTCTAAGCTTCGCAATTATTTCCCAGCCGTCTTCCAAAATGATCAGAATTTCATACTGAGTTCATGTTAATTTCATTTGCTTTCAGTAGATTCTTCCGATAGTTTCGATTCAAATTCGACCATCTAGGAGCAACGATGCAGGCATTTTTTGCGAACACACAAGAGATGATTCACTTTCATCCCATACTGGCTTTCATCGCGGTTTACCTCGCAGGAATTCTCGTGAGTTTCACCCCGTGCGTTTATCCGGTAATCCCGCTCACACTTGGCGTCATTGGCGCGCGGAGTTCCGGATCCCGGTTTCGAGGGTTTACGATTTCGCTCATTTTTGTTTTGGGAATGGCCATCAGCTACGCCGTTTTGGGACTGATTGCGTCCATGTCCGGGCAGCTTTTCGGACAGATTTCATCGAATCCGTGGACCTATTTTGTCGTCGGGAATGCCTATTTGTTTTTCGGACTGTCGATGGTGAGCGAATATATTTTTCCGCAAATACAAATTTTCCCCAGCAAGCTTCAGAAAAAAAAAGAAGGCGTCCTGGGCGTGTTTATCATGGGCGCGCTTGCGGGACTGATTGTTGGGCCTTGTACCGCGCCAGTGCTTGCCTCGATTCTGGTTTACGTCGGGAGCAAGAAAAATTTATTTTACGGATTTTCACTGCTTTTTGTTTTTGGTTACGGCGTCGGATTTTTATTTATTCTGCTCGGAACGTTTACGGGATTGATCGCGTCCATGCCCAAGTCGGGAATTTGGCTTGAGCGGATCAAGAAAATATTCGGTTTTTTGCTGATTTTGGCTGCGGAATATCTTTTTATCAAAATGGGAGGATTGCTGGTATGACATCAAAAAATAATTTGGTGATTTGCGGCCTGGCTCTTCTATTTATGGTTACGGTTTTGGGGCGGGGATATGCTGACATGGGACAGGGACAACAAGCCCCAAAATTTTCTCTCACTTCGGTTGAGGGCAAAAATTCAAATCTCAATGATTTGCTGAAAGAAAAGAAAGTGGTGCTGATCAACTTTTGGGCCACCTGGTGTCGCGCGTGCCAGCATGAAATTCCGCAGCTAGTCGAACTGCAAAAGAAATTCTCCGAAAAATCGTTCACGATTTTAGGCGTGGATGTGGGGGAGTCTGATAAAAAAGTTGCCATCTATAAAGATAAATTCGCGATCAATTATCCGGTTTGGCTGGATTCCGGGTCCGAGACGGCAAAAGAGTACGGCGTGGTGGGGCTACCCGCTTCATTTTTGATTGATACCAATGGGAAAATCCTCGGCGAATATCATGAATATTCGGATGAATTAGCCAAAGACGTTGAAAAGGCTCTTGTATGAAAAATCGAATCAATAAATTCCTGTCTGTCGTACTTACCGTCTTGTTTGTTTCGGGGTGTGCTTCCACATCGCGTTCCCGGATTTTAGAAACAGATTCGGTGAAGACTGTCCACAAGCTGATTCAAAAAGAAGCCGTGTCTGATGCCCGCTATTTTGAAGTCCGGAAAAAAGAATTTTTGGTGTTTGATATGGAATCCAAATCCCGGCTGGAGGAGTACAGGACATTCGGTGACCTTGAAACGAAACGGAAGTTTATTGTCAAAACACTGACCGAAGCGAAGGAGCTGGGAGACAAAGCGACGGAGTTGGAGTTGAAACGCATTCCGGCGCAGAAAATGGGAGATGCCTACGATCATGTTCTGGTGTCGTACAAAAAGGATGCTTCTGAAAAATTAGAGGGTGAAATTCATCAAGTCGAAAGCATTCAAAATCCGCAATCGCTCGACCGCTATTTTAAAACCATCACCACGCATATCGCCTCTTCGATCAAAACGCGGGGACGAACCATAAGACAGCTGTTGCTGCTGCCGTTTTCTCCGTTTGTCCGCGCTTGGATGGGCTATCACGTCATGACCACACCGCATACTGCTCCGAAATTGAATTTGAAACAAGTCGATGTTTATCGTCCCGAAGCGGTTAGTTTTCCGGATGCGTTGGAGGAGATGACCGAGGTTAATGATTGGCAGCTTCTTCAATATTACGCCCCGGTGATTGCGATGGAGAAAAAAGAGAAAATCAATTTTGATCCCAAAGACGACCAGTTCGGAAAAATTGTTATCGAAGGCAAGACTGCCGCCAAAGCTCAGCCAAAAGTGAACGTGGCCGAACCAGTGATTTATGCTTATGCCGAAACGAAAATGGTGCAAGGCGCGAGCGTCAAATTTCTGGTGTACACGATGTGGTTTCCGGAACGGCCGCAATTGAATGGCGGTTTCGATCCGGAAGTCGGCTCCACGCAAGGATCGATTATCCGCATCGCGTTAAATAAATTCAATGAGCCGCTGGTGTATGAAAATGTTTCGAGCTGCGGCTGCTATTATAAAATTTTCCCGACTCAAATTTTAGAGAAATGGGCCAAAGAAAAGTATGAAACTCCGTTAGCCAGCAAGCATTTCGTGCTTGAAAATAAGGTACCTAAAAAAATCGATGCGGATGTGCCCGCGCTGGTGGAGATTTTTAGAGGGAACTCTCACGAAATCGCCCTTTATTCTTCCGGCACCCATGAGGTAATGGAGATTCAGCCGAAATTGCCGGAAAACGTTCAGGCCAACGAACGCGGTTCCTATAAATTACTTTCGTATGATGAATTGGAGAGCCTTCCGTTCAACGGGGGGACCATCAGCATGTTCGACAGAAATGGTTTGGTCCGGAACGTGGACCGGCTGGAGGCAGCGTTGCTTGCGGCTTCCGGAATCTATCATGCAGGAACCCCTCGGCAGCGAGGAACGTTGATGATTTATTTTGATCAGGCAGATTTTGATGATCCTCAAATTCTGGAAAAATACCTGAGGCTTCCCGAAAAAGCTTTTGAACAAAAATTTTAGACTGAACGAAATTTATTTCAGCCTATCAAAGAACGGATTGACCTATCCTTGACACAGCATATGTTACTCACAGGGGCAACGGGATATATTGGCCGGCACGTATTGGCGCGTCTTTTGGCGGAAGATTTTCGCGTGACGCTCATCCTTCGCCGGCGAAAAGGCTTGCTGGAAGGACGGCTGGCCCACTTTTTCGATGCGTTTCCAGAACTTCGTTCGCTTAACCGCGATCACCGCTTAACGGTTCTGGAAGGGGATGTGTCGCAAGCCGGTTGCGGACTTGGCTCTCAGGCCATCGCTGACCTGACCGGAAACATCGATGCCTTCGTTCATTGCGCTGGCATGACGTGTTTCGATGAGGACAAGGAATCCGAGATTTGCTCGCAAAATACTGATGGTGTGCGTCACGCGTTTGAACTTTGCCAAAAGCTCAAAATCAAAAATTTCCATCATGTCAGCACCGCGTTTGTGGCGGGGAATTATCCTTTCTGTTTTTCATCCAACGAACTCAATCGTTATCAGACATTCAAAAATCCCTATGAGAAATCAAAATTCGAAGCCGAGGTTTTTCTTCAGAAGCAGTTTGCTGGTTCTGAGCCCGTCATTTCTGTTTACCGGCCCAGCATTGTGGTGGGCGGACAGGTGATTGGGGAAGCGCAGACGATGACGACGCTCTACACTTTTTTGAAACTCCTTCATTTTATCCGGGAATGCTGCCACGACGATTTTCATGACGGAAAAAAACTGACGCGGCAATACGGCATTGAACTGCGCGATTCCATTTACAGGATTCCCATGCGGGTCGGAGCGAATCCCAATACCCGGCTGAATCTAGTGTCGGTATTTTATCTGGCGGACCGGATTCTTGAGAATTTGATCAAGCGGCCAATTCGGTCGCAAGTGTTCGACGTGCTGTCCTCAACCGAAGTGACGATCGGACAGTCCCGCGCGGTTTTTTGCCGCGTGCTTGGACTTGAGGGAATCGAATTGGTGGAAAAAGAAGATTGGAAGCAAAAAAGCCGCACGCCGTTTGAGGAGCGCTTTTTCCGCACGACGCGTGTTTACGAGCCTTATCTGTATTCGTCTCCTGTGTTTGATTTGAAACCGGCAGTTACCGGTTCCGAGATGACGCATGCGGACACGATGAGTTTGGAAACCATCGCCCGGGATTTCATCGTTCAGCTTGAAAAATATGTGAACCGGAAAGTCTCGCCGAGGCTCAACGCGTTGGCTTTGAGCTGTTTGAGTGCCGAAGAACCGGAGCGCTATCTGGAACGGTTCAGTGAAAATGATTTTGGCGACAGTTTTATGAAACGGATTCAATTTGTGAAAGCGCGGGTGCTTTTCCGGGTGACGGGGGACCGTCCGGTGGAAAAGCTCGTGGAGTTTGATTGCGGTTCCGTTCGTAAATGTCAGGAGCTCGAGAAACTCAATTCTGATTTTGGCTATGAAATGAATGAAACGATTTTTCAGTTAATAGTGAGCGGAGCTCTGGATCCGCGCGAAGCTCTGTTCCAGGGACGGTTGAAACTTTTGGGCGATCAGGCCATGTGTTTGAAGCTGGGTTATATTTTCAGCGAACATTTTCGCAACATCAACACCCGTATTCTTGAGGAGCTGGCCGAGGCATGAAATTGTTTTCGGGAAAAGAAAATGTTCTTGCCCCGTCCAAGAGGCTGCAACGGATACTGGAAATTCATCTGGATCCTCAATCGGGAAGCCGTTATTGGCTTGAGAAAGAAAAGGTCCTGGGTTTTTCAATTCAGGATCAAATTCAGACCGAGGATGATTTGTGGCGGCTGGGCCCGATGAATTTGAATGATTTGTCGGTGCGCCCGGTAGAAGATTTTATTCCGATGCGATTTCTGCAACAAAATCGCAAACTGATTACGGCCGAAACCGGAGGCGCGACAGGCCGTCCCAAGATCACGGCTTATTTTGAGGAAGAGTTCCACAAAATTTTTGTGGAAAGTTTTATTGGCGTGGCGATGGCGCTTGATTTTTCAGGCGTGGGCCGCTGGCTTTGGATCGGGCCGGGAGGTCCTCACGTGATTGGCAAAGCCTGTAATGCCATTGCCAAAGAAATGAGCGGTTCGGATGCCTTTTCCATCGATTTTGATCCGCGCTGGTACCGGAAACTCGAAACAGGTTCAGTGGCCCGGGCTCGGTATTTGGAGCATATTCTCTCGCAAGCGCTTTCGGTTTGGAACACGCAGCAGATTGAGAATGTTTTTGTGACGCCGGTGGTGCTTGAGGCTTTGATCGACCGGTTGACGGATTCGCGGCGAAAGAAAATCCGGGGAATTTATTTGGGTGGCATGCCGCTTAAGCCGGAAACGCGGGAGAAATTCAAGGCGGCTTTTCCGAACGCGAAAGTGATTATGGGCTATGGCAATTCACTGTTCGGTGTCTGCCATAGTGTGAAAGATCTCAGCAAAGAGAATGGCCTAAACTGTTATTTCCCTCATCATGACAGGGTCATCATCCGCTTGATTTCGCTAGATCAAACATTGCCTGATTCCGAACGGTTGCGCCGGCAGGTGACTGTTGGCAAACGGGGACAGGTCGTGTTCCACCGTTTGGATGAAAGTTATTTTCTCCCCAATGTGATGGAACGGGATACCGCAGTTCATGTCGAGGCAGGGGATGAAGAAAAATTATTCGGCTCAATTTGGGACGGGCTGGCCGATCCGTGCCCCCTCGAGCAACAACAATTCAAAGTTGAGGAAGGAATTTATTAATGATTTTTGAGATTATCGAGGTTTTATCGCAATGAAAAAAATCGAACTTTTAGCGCCCGCGGGTACCCGCGAAACTTTGGAAGCCGTGATTGAAGCGGGAGCCGATGCAGTTTACCTGAGTGGCAAACGCTACAGCATGCGCCAGCACGGGAATTGGCTTCATTTTGAAGATCGTGAATTGAAAAGCGCAATTGAATATGCTCACGGAAAAAATGTGAAAGTTTATTTGACGATGAATAATCTTCTGACTTCCGGAGAGATGGGCGCTGTCAGGGAATACTTTTCTTTTTTGGAAGAAATCAATTCCGACGCAGTGATTCTTCACGATCTGGGACTCCTGCAGGCAATGAATGAGCTGGGCATCAAAATTCCCCGGCATGCCAGCACGATGATGAATGTTCATCATCGTGCCTCTGCATCGATTTTGAAACGGCACGGTGTCACCCGTATTATCACTTCTCGGGATATTACGGTTTATCAGGCAAATGAAATTGCGCAGAGTTCGGGGCTCGAGGTGGAATATTTTGTCCACGGTGATATGTGCGTCGCTCAAAGCTCGCAATGTTTTCACAGCGGGGTGTCGACGTCGATGAGCTCGAACCGAGGAAAATGTTTGAAATCCTGCCGCTGGCAATGGGATTTGGTGGATCGCAGCAGTTCCAAGATTCTTGCCCAGGTGGAAGAAAAATATGTGTTGGCCCGCAAAGATATTTGCCTGTTTCACCAAATACCGGAACTGGTCGCGGCCAATATCGCATCGCTTAAGATTGAGGGCCGGGCACGCAAATTGGAATACCTGATGCCCATCGTTAGTGCATATCGGAAAGCCATCGATCGATATTATGAAAATCCTTCTCACTACAGAACGGATTTTAATGACTTGGCCGCGCTAAAAAAACACACCATTCGCGAAGTGGATGGCAATCATGCCTTTTCCCGTCCTGGGCTCGGTTCCACAGGCTTGGATGGTGAGCGGGAACCCCGAATTTTTTCCATCGCGGTTCAGGAGAAACCTTATTCCGAGACAGATGCAGCCCGGCTGTTGGAAACCATTAACGTGGGCGTGGATGTTTCTCTGCCCGAATTGAGCGTGCGCTGTGGCGATTTGAAAACCGCCATGGCATTGACGAAATCTTCCTGTGACTGGATTTATGTCGGCGGTGAATTGTTCTCGGGTCCATTTTCAACTTCGGTTAGCCGGGACGATTTTAAAAAGTTGATTACGCAATGCCATCAAGTGGGGAAGAAGATTGGCATTCAAACCCCGCGCATCACGACAGAAAGGGAGTTGCTGGAAATTGAGCAGCTGATCGGCGATCTTGCGGACTGTCCTCCAGATGAATATCTGGTACACAATCTGGGGGCGCTTCAGGTGGTTCGGAAATTGACCCACGTTCCCGTTCACGCGGACTTTTCGTTGAACGTTTGGAATCCGCCAGCGATAAATTTTTTAAAGGGCGAGGGCGTTTCATTTTTAACCCCGGGCGTGGAATTGAATCTGCACCAGATTTTAAATCTTGCCTCTCAGTCTGCATTGCCAATGGAATGTCTGATTCACGGTTCCGTACCGGGAATGATTCTGGATTATTGCGTGATCGGTGCGCACATGACGGGCACGACCAAATATGATAGCTGCTCGGGACCATGCACGGGGCTTAAGTATGCGCTCAGAAGCCGATTGAATGACTTGTATTTTCTGGAAGCCGATCAGTATTGCCGGAATCACGTGTTTATGTCGAAGGATCTTTGTACGGTAGATATTCTGGAATCATTTTTTCAGCCGTCCATCAAACGGTTGAGAATTGAAGGGATGCTGTACGACGCACCGTACCTCCTGCGATTGGTGGAGTTATACGGTGAAAAATTGAAAACGGTCCGCGAAGAGTCGAAACCAGATAGTTCCTGGGCGGCGTTGTTTGATTCTCTTAAAAAAGAAGCGCCTCGGCCGTTTTCGCTCGGACCTTACGGGAATCCGAATGAGGATATTTCGGAGCCATTGTCCGAGCTTCCGACTAATCTTATCATTTCTTACACTGAGTCACCGAAACTCAATATCTTGCAATGAAAACAGCCACTAAAAGCCGCATTCAAAACTTCTTGGAGAAGAAGAAAAAATATTTGATTCCCTGCGTCTACCATTTTTACAAGAGCCCGATGCTTTTGAAAAAAGGCAAAGGGGTTTATCTCTACGACGATACCGGGAAGAAATATCTGGATGCTTATTCCGGTGTGGGTGTTGTTAATTGCGGCCATTCGAATCCTAAAATTCTGAAGGCGGTCTACCAGCAGCTGCGAAATCTTCAGCACACGACTACTATTTATATTACCGAGCCTCTTTTGCGGCTGGCTGAGCGATTGGCCCGGTTTATTCCCGGGAAACTTCGGCGCAGTTTTTTTTGCACGAGCGGCAGTGAAGCCAATGAAGGGGCGATGCTGCTCGCCAAATTGCATACGGGGCGGACGGATTTTATGGCGCTCCGCCAGGCACTGCACGGCCGGACTTATTTGACGTCGAGTGTGACTGGAATTTCTTTTTGGCGCACGGATCCCGAACCTGCGGAAAATGTTCATTTTATTCCAAGTCCGACCTGTCACGAGTGTCCGCTTGGACTGAAGTATCCTAGCTGCAAAATTAAATGCGCTGATGAGGCTGAAAAGATATTGAATAAATATCCGAACCGGATCGCCGCACTGATCACCGAATCGGTTCATGGAAACGGGGGCATTCAAGTCCCGCCCCGGGAATATTTCGAGCGGCTCGAAAAAATTCTGAAAAAACATGGCGTGTTGTTGATTATCGATGAGGCGCAGACCGGATTTTGCAGGACCGGGAAAAAATTCGGGTTTCAGCATTTTGGTATTCAACCGGACATCTTGACGGTGTGTAAGGCGCTGGCAAACGGCCTGCCGATTAGCGCGTTCATCACGACCGATGAAATTGCGAAGTCCTACATCAAACCCGGAGCTTCGACATTTGGCGGAACTCAAACCTCTGCGGCCGCTGCTTTAGCCACACTGGATTTCATGGATTCCAATCGATTGGATCAACGCGCCAATCGGCTCGGCGCATTGCTTAAAAAAGAGTGCCGCAAACTTCAAAAGAAATATTCCCTAATTTTCGATGTCCGGGGATTGGGGCTGATGCTGGGACTTGAACTTCGGCGGAAGAATGGGGATCCCGCGGCACGGGATCTGGACCGAATTTTGGAAGCGCTGAAGGACAGGGGTGTTCTGGCCGGAAAAACAGGGAAGGACAGAAACGTTTTAACCTTTATGCCTCCGCTTGTGATTACGGAATCTCAAATCAAATTTTTGATTAAAAAAGTGACGGGAGCGTTTAACGAAATTTTGGAAAATCCGGCTAGCTAAAATGATTGAAGAAACAATAGAAATTATTTCGGATGATTTGAGGCTGGAAGGCCTGCTGGTTTATTCGGATACGCTGAAAAATCCTCGGGGGCGGATTCTGATCTGCCCGCCACACCCGTTTCTGGGTGGGGATATGCGCAATAACGTGATCCGGTATCTGTTGCCTGAACTTGCCGGCCGGGATTTTGTGGTGATGACGTTAAATTATCGAGGAATTGGGCGAAGCCAAACCGATAAGAATTTGGAAAATTTCCAGCGTGAGTTTTGGGAGAATTCGACCTCGCCGGAATATGAAAGTAAAATTTTCAAGGATTGCCGGAAGGCGTTTGATGCGCTTGGCTCTGTTGTCAATGATGCCAGTCCGATGATGGTGATCGGATATTCATTCGGCTGTCTTCCTGCCTTGGAATTGCTGACTGAAAAAAAAGAAATTACCAAAGGGATCCTTGTTTCACCTCCGCTTGCTAAATGGCAGTTGCCTCAATCTGCACTCCAAATTCCCGCAGACAAATTATTGATTTATTCTCCGAATGATTTTGCCTGCCCAAAAGCGGAGATCGAGAAGCTGTTTTATCGGATGTCGTCTCCGAAAGAAATCCGATGTGTTGAAGGAGCCGGCCATTTTTTTATCGGTCATGAAAAAGAATTGGCGAAAAATATCACGGAATTTTTGGTTGAGGCAGAAAAAATAACAACGAGGGAGTCCGAATAACATGAAAACCGCACAACGAGCCGCGCTGCTCATGGCCCTGTTCGTCATTCTGGGAGCTTTTGGGGCGCATAGTTTGAAACAGCGCATTAGCCACGAGATGTTGACCATTTATCAAACGGGGATTTTTTATCATGCCATTCACGCGGCAGCGCTTTTTGCGATCGCGTGGCTGGAGGAGAAAACTCAAGGTAGCCTTATTTCCGCCGCCGGCTGGTTCATCATCGCGGGCATTGTTTTGTTTTCTGGGAGTTTGTACGCCCTTGCGTTGACGGGCGTGAAGGCGCTGGGGATCATTACTCCATTCGGGGGATTGAGTTTTATTATTGGCTGGATTATGGTGGCGGTAGCATTGTCACAGCGATCTAAGATAAATTTATAACAGGGTTAAAAGGAGATTTATGAAAAATAAACTTTTTCGCTTTTTGATGGTCATGATGATCGGTGTAACTATCCTCCAGCCCATTTCTGCCCGGGCGGAATTCCCGTACGACGGACAGAGCAGTTCGATCGCCGAAGCCGCGAGCGCGGTGACTCTGATGAATGACGGCGTTCGTCTTTACGACAAGGCGAAAATCAATGAGGCTCGTGCTCAGCTTGTTTCGCTGTTTCGTCAAAACTCAAATTCCGACGAACTGAAATTTTTGATCGCGAAATCTTACGAGCAAGAGGCCAATATTATTCGTTGCTACGATCGTGAACAACAAGGGCTTTCTCATTCTCAAACCGAAAATTTGCGATCTGAAGAAAAACGCTTGGCGGAGGAAGGGCTTCCTTACATCCAATCCCTCAGCTCGAAATATCAGGAAAATGCGAATGTGTTGACCGTTGAAAGTATTCTTTTTACGCACAAGATTAATGGTATGGCCAGCGGGATGAAAAATGGTCCGAAAGCAAAACGGTTGCTTGAAAAAGCATTGAGATTGGAACCGAATAATGCGCGGGTTCTCGCCGCTTATGGCAGAATGTTTGTGTTTAATCCTTCTTTCGCGGGCGGGAATCTTGAAAAGGCGGAGGAGACTTACAAAAAAGTGATCGAACTCGATCCGAAATTGACAAGTGGATATATCATGCTGGCCCGGACCTATTTCAAAAAAAATAAGCTGAAAGAAACTGGGATTTATCTTCACAAAGCCTTGGAGATGAACCCGGACAATAAAGAAGCCCAGTTGCTGTTAGAAAAGTACGGAGTGGGAAAATCGTAATTATGCCTAAATTCGGATTGCTTGGTTTCATCGCCGCATTTTTTTTGTTGAGCGCCACAGCTTTGGCAAATGATACCGGTGGATGGCACCTTAAAAAAGATGAGGACGGTATCAAAATTTTTTCCCGCAAAGTTGAGGGCTCACCGGTCAGTGAATTTCAGGGAGTTGTTTCTGTCAAAGCGCCGTTAGACCGCGTGATTGAACTTTATGAGGACGCGGCAAGGGTTCACGAGTGGATGTATCACTGTAAAGAATTTCGGGAAATTCAAAAGGAAGGTTCGAGCGAGAAGTTTTTTTATTTCCACCAAAAACTCCAGTGGCCCGTATCCGATCGGGATGTGGTGACTTCCCGCGTTCGTGATTCGGATCCCAAAACCGGAGCGATTTCCTACCGGATTACCGTATCGCCGGGAATTTATCCTATTCAGGAAAATATTGTCAGAATAGCGCTCTTTAAGTCATTCTGGCAATTTACCCCCCAAGAAGGGGGGGCAATTGAGGTTCGTTATCAAATTCTTCTCGATCCCGCCGGGAGTGTTCCCAAATGGCTGGTCAATCAAAATGGAATCGATTTTCCATTCTACAGCTTAAAGCGATTCAAAGAATTGCTGGAATAAAACAGTTACGCTTTTTTCAATCCATTGAGCAGCGCTTCAAAATCTGATTTTGAGCTATTGACGGTGTCTTTCGGGCCGATCATTTTCAAAAAGACGACACCCTGAGGCGCTTCGATGATCGCTCCCAAAAGCGCATAATCTTTTACGGGGTCGCCTTGTGCCATCATCATTGGTCCGCCGGACAGTTGATAAGTTCCCTGAAACAATACTTCGGTAACCTTAAGGTCATTGATAGTTTTGGGATTGGTTTGTTCGCTATCGAGTTTCGTAAATTGACCTTTCCAACGTTCAATATTTCCCTGAATGTTTCCGCCTTGTCCTTGACCAAAATAAAAAACGGCCAGTTCGGCGTTTTGGTTGGCTTTTCCCGGGATATCAAATTGATAGGTGCGCATGCTGGAGGAGGGCTGGGTTTCTTTCCAGGCGGACGGAGCGGAAAAGGTAACGCCCGCAACGGATTTGGCAGAATCCGCCAACAGGTTGGAGGTAATTAAGGAAAGAAAAAGCACTGTGATTAAACAAAATATTTTACGTGTCATGTTTAGCTAGCTCCCTAGAATTAATGGTTATCATATTGGTGAAACATCGGGAAAATGATAAATGAAATGGTCTGGTCAAGCAATGCTTTTGAATAATGGAGCGGGATCTGTATAATGAGTTTTTTTATTCGGAGGATTGTTCGAAATTTATGGAAATTGGTTTTGATATTCAATGCACGCTCGGAAAACTGACGGGCATTCCAAGATATACACTCAATTTGCTGGATGCTTTTTCAAAACTTTCCGAACCGCCCCGGCTTTATCAGTTTTCTAACGGTCTTCGTCGAGATTTAAAGACCTACGAACGATTCTGGTGGGAAGCCGTTCAGCTACCGCAGCAATTCGCGAAAAGCTCCGCTAACATGATTCACGTTCCCGGATTTGGAATTCGAAAACAGGGTAAGAAAAAAGTCGTCATTACTGCCCATGATATTATCGGGTATCTTTTCCCGGGAAATATGTCGAAAACGGCGCAGACCTATTGGTCACATTGGCTGCCATGGTGTTATAAAAAAGCGGATCATCTGATCGTGGATGCTTTTCATACTCGGGAAGATTTGGTCAAGCATCTTCGAATTCCTGAAAAAAAGATTTCCGTGATTTATATTGCCGCGGACCCCGGCTGCGTGCGTGTCCCGGTTGACGAAGCGCGCCGCGAAATTAAAGAATCACTTGGACTATCGGATCCGTATTTTCTTTTTGTCGGAACCATTGAGCCACGGAAAAATTTGATTCGAACACTGAAAGCTTATGCCCAAGCGCTGAAATCGAAAAAAGATCTTCCCAAGCTAATGATTGTGGGCGCCAAAGAATGGGGGACTCAGCAATTTGAAGCGGCGATAAAAGAATTGTCGTTAGAAAATCATGTTATCGCAACTGGTTTTGTTCCGGATCACATGCTGTGGAAAATTTATAGTGCGGCTCATGCCGTCATTTTTGTCTCAATTTATGAAGGTTTTGGATTGCCGCTTGTGGAAGGAATGACTTGTGGCGTACCGGTAATTGCGTCGAATAATTCCAGCTTGGGCGAGCTTGGGAAAGATTGTTCTTATCCTGTGGATCCTTATTCTGAATCCGAAATTACAAAAGCTATTCTAGATTTAGCCCAAAATTCTGCCTTGGGCCGTGAGCTTGCTGAAAAAGGCTCGCGGAAAGCCAAAGAATTTTCATGGCAAAAAACAGCCGAACAAACGATTGAAGTTTACAAAAATATTCAGGCTTAAGCCGGCGGGGAAGCGATTGAAATAATTTTTGCCGTTTTTGACGACTTGTTAATAATGATGTGAGGCAATGAGCCGTCAAAATATATACTTTCATCCTGCTTTAGCGGATGATCCTGTTTGTTTAGATGAACAATAATATCCCCATCAATCACATAAATAAATTTTTCCACTGATTTTTCCGCACGTTCTTCTTCTGTTTCTGCGTTGCCCTTCAACGTGATAACCAACGGAAGCAATTTTTTCTTAAGTGCTTTTGATGTGCGCAGTTCAATTTTGACCCGTTCGGTTTGGGCAGAGGTTAAATGGCCATCGGTTTTTTTTGCGTGATGCGTTTTGGATGTTCTCTCATCAATGCCTTCGTAAAGTTCGCTCAGGCTCATGCCCAGCGCGTTGGCTACTTTTTGATGACACTCGACAGTGCCGATCATGTCTCCGGTTTCGATGCGGGAGAGGGTGGCCTGGGCGACGCCCGTAAGACGCGCCAGCTCGATCAACGTGATATCTTTTTCTCTGCGGACATTGCGAATGCGTTCGCCAATTTGAATCATAGTAAATACCTCCAGGTTATGTAAAACAGTATAAACCATGGATTGTTATTTTGTCATTGAAAATAGTGCAAATATTAATATAAATAAAATGAAAATAGTAATTGACAAATATGAATAATCATCATATCCTGTTTTCACAAATCCGAAAGGGTTTGAATTAAGAAGCGAAGGAGAAGCAACAATGAAGTCAATTAAAATGCAGTGGTTTTCTTTTGCCGCTATCGTGGCGCTGTTGGGATTATTGTCTCCCGTCAGCCCGGTTCTGGCTGGAAAACCGTCCCAACCGGCTACAGCCGCTACAAGCACACAGCAGTTAGCCGTCATTAACCTGAACACGGCGGACTCCGCCGCGCTTCAACAGATCAAAGGCATCGGGCCAAAAATGGCGGAGCGCGTGATCGCTTATCGCACCGAGCATGGCCGCTTTCAAAAGCCTGAAGAGCTGGTGAATGTGAAGGGTATTGGTCCGGTTAAGTTTGAGCGGATCAAAGAGCAGGTGACTGTCTAAAAACTAAAAAGGGTATTTCCGGGATGGGACGGTTGTGTCAACGCAGCCGTCCCTTTTTTTGTGATTAATTTTGGGCCCAATGTGGCGACTTGACAATAGTACGCTATTAGCGTAGTATTCAAGTGGATAGGACTCCATGGAGTTTATTGAAACGGATATCTTCACGAAACGTGTTGTGAAGATGTTAAGTGACGAAGAATATTGTTATCTGCAAGCGCTGTTGGTTGAAAATCCTTCCGCTGGCGATTTGATTCCGCGCGGAATGGGATTGAGAAAATTGAGATGGGCTGGGGGCGGGAAAGGCAAGAGAGGCGGATTGCGAGTTATTTACTATTTGATAAATAACAGGCGAATCTACATGATTTATCTATTTAAGAAATCAAAGCAGGAAGATTTATCTTCGGAACAGTTAAAGGTTCTTGCTCGATATGTGAAAGAAGGTATTTTATGAAGAGCAAAGATTTTCAGGAATTATTGAAAAGCATTGATCAGGCACGAGCCATTCATAGGGGAAAGCGCAAACCAAGCCGAGTCTTTCATTTTGAACCGGTTAAGGTTAAAGAAATTCGTACCAGGTTAGGATTATCACAATCAAAATTTGCCCAGATGCTTTGTGTCAGTCTTGCCACCTTACGTAATTGGGAACAGGGAAGAACTTATCCTGAAGGAGCCGCGATTGCATTACTTCGCGTTGCTGAATCAAAACCGGAGGCTGTGCTTGAGGCTTTGCATGCGGCTTGATCCCTCTTTTTTTGTGATTATAAACCGCGGTAGTTTTCGATTTTCCTTCGAGATTCATTTCAATTTCCCGTCCCAAAGCTGCATAATCTGACCTAGAATTTCAATCCGACAGTTTTGCTGTAAACCATGTGACCTTTCACAGTGGGCGTGAGTAAATTTACTTTTAAAAAAGGTGGGGGGATTGTATTTACTAATTCGTTGAATAGTTAGAACAGACCAAGAGGGGGTTGCATCGGAAGTGTTACATCACAGAAGGAGAAATTAGATATGAAAAAACGAATTAATCTGTTTGTTCTTATGTTTCTTATTACAAGTTCAACAGCGTGGGCTGGCTGTTGTTCAATGTCCGGGCATTCGTCGGCAGGACAGAGTACCTGTGACACTGCTACTGCAGGGCAAGGGGAAGTTATGGATGCCAACTGCCCCATGTTTGCGGATTCATCGAGTGCTGGGCGAGGGGCCAATGTGGCAAAAATTGATTCTGAAAAGCCTGGGCAAGAACACGGGCATGCAGTTCAAGGAGGAAATTTAAAATGAGTAGAATGCGATTCATGTTTTTGGGCTTGTTGGTATTATTTGTGATGTTTTTCTCTTCTTATTCTCTGGCAGCCCCAACAAATCAGGAAG
Source organism: Candidatus Omnitrophota bacterium (assembly GCA_016214265.1). Classification (GTDB taxonomy): domain Bacteria; phylum Omnitrophota; class Omnitrophia; order Omnitrophales; family JACROU01; genus JACROU01. The sequence goes on along the minus strand of JACROU010000045.1, from coordinate 42,631 downwards.
CTGGGAAGAGTACGCATGGCCATGCTAAGAAGAAAGGTTCGGGTGTATCTCATTATGTAGTTGATCAGAAGAAACAAGCCAAGATCGAAGGCGATCTTTCTAAGGGAAAAGGACATGCTGCAAAAACTGAGGATACAAAGCATTTTCACCAAGGTGAAGCGGCAAGAGAATCCGCTGAGTCAGGCGAGATGATGGAAAGCCATCCGCACAGCCATAAATCCGGTGAAGGGGCTGAACATTACGAACCGAATAAATAATTCCACTGCGGAATATTATTTCGGGTTGAGCTAAGGTTGTAATCATGTTCTAATTCATTTCTCTGTAACAAGTTACCTTCCTTGATTTGGCCTGTTCTTTCTGATAGAATCGCCAGCTCTTATGGCCACTTTATCCAAAGCAGTTACCTTTCAGGAATTGATTCAACGCCTCAATAACTTTTGGGCCGCTCAAGGCTGTCTGGTGGTTCAGCCTTACGATCTGGAAAAGGGCGCGGGAACATTTTCTCCTCACACTTTCTTGCGTGCGCTGGGTCCTGAACCTTGGAACGCGGCTTATGTTGAACCTTCTCGCCGACCGACCGATGGCCGCTACGGCGAAAATCCGGTCCGCACTCAGCATTATTATCAATATCAAGTGATTCTGAAACCCGCTCCCAACAATTGCCAGGAACTTTATCTGAACAGTCTTCGTTACGTTGGTATCGATGTTGATGCGCATGACATTCGTTTTGTTGAAGATGACTGGGAATCGCCGACACTCGGAGCTTGGGGCCTCGGCTGGGAAGTGTGGCTCGATAGTTTGGAGATTACGCAATTTACCTATTTCCAACAATGCGGCGGCATCGATTTGGAAATGATTTCCTGCGAAATTACTTACGGTCTTGAACGCATCGCGATGTTTCTGCAGAACAAAAAGTCGATGTTCGATATTCACTGGGGCGGAAACGAAACTTACGGTGATGTGCATTTGGAAGGCGAGAAAGAATTTTCCCGTTTCAATTTTGAAGAGGCGAATGTGGAACTTCTCGGCCGCCAGTTTGAAGATTACGAGAATGAAGCTAAGCGCCTGCTGGAAAAAGGACTGGTGCTTCCGGCCTACGATTTTTGTCTGAAAGCGTCGCACACGTTTAATTTGCTGGATGCCCGCGGGGCTGTCAGCGTGACCGAGCGCCCGCGATACATTGGCCGGGTCCGTGCGCTGGCCAAAGGCTGCGCGGAAGGCTATCTTGAGGTTCGTAAACAACTGGGTTTCCCGCTTGTGAAAAAAAGTAAGAAATCGAAATGAGCAAAAAGTCATCCTCAAATCTCAAGAAATCTTCTGAAGGCGAGCTCCTTTTTGAAATCGGCGTTGAAGAACTCCCGATGCATCATTGGGGCAATGTCGAAAATGGCGAATGGGAGAATATTTGCCGAAAGCTTTTTTCCGACAACCGCCTCGCTTTCGAAAAAGTTTCGATTACGACGACGCCACGGCGCATCGTATTTTGGTTCGAAGGGATTCCCTCAAAACAGTCGGCTTCAGAAAAAATTTTCCGCGGGCCGTCGATCGATAAAGCGTATGACGCTGAAGGCAAGCCTTCGCAGGCGCTGGAAGGATTTATGAAGTCCAGAGGCGTTTTGCGGGAAGCGCTCGTCGAAGAAAAAACCGAGAAGGGAACTTACCTGGTCGCGAAAATCGAGGAACCGGTAAAACCTACAATAAAAATTCTTCCGGAAGTGCTCAAACAATTGATTCTCAAACTTGCTTTTCCAAAAAATATGCGTTGGGAATCAACGGGAATGCGTTTCAGCCGTCCGATTCGCTGGATCGTTGCGCTCTTCGATGACAAGCTTATCCCGTTTGACATTGCCGGCGTGACATCCGGGCAAATTACTTTGGGGCACCGATTCCTGTCCAAAAAACCAATCCGAATTTCAAAGATCGGCGATTACGAAACTTTGTTGGCAAAACAGCATGTCATTATCTGCCGCGAAAAGCGTCAGGAGCTCATCAAGAATGATTTGACCAAACTCGCCGCGAAAGAAGGCTGGGACGCGGCGGCCTTTGACACGGAGCTGGTGGCCGATGCTTCTGATTTGGTGGAAGAGCCGTTTTTGATTACGGGTTCATTCGACAAAAGTTTTCTCGCACTCCCGAGCGAAGTGCTTGCGACTTGCATGAAAAAACATCAAAAAATTTTCGCCTGCTTTGACAAATCCGGAAAGCTCGAGCCGCGATTCGTGGCGGTGATGAATGGCAAGCGTAACGATCTGAAAAAAATCTCGGAAGATTATGGCCGCGTACTCGAAAGCCGCCTTCGCGACGCGCAGTTTTTTTATCACGAAGACACGCAAAAGCCGCTCGCGGCGAAAATCGAGAAGCTCAAGGGAATTGTTTTTCTCGGCAAACTCGGAACCGTTTATGACAAGGTCGAGCGGATGAAATCCGCCGCCGCATTTTTTGCTGATGACATGAAACTTTCTTCGGGTGAGAAGAAAAATCTTGTCCGCGCTGCAGAATTATCGAAGGCGGATTTGGTTTCCGCGATGGTGTATGAGTTTCCCGAATTGCAGGGTATCATGGGTCGGGAATATTCGCTGTTTGACCGCGAAGATGTGGACGTGGCCCGTGCGATTGACGCTCAATATTGGCCAAAAAGCCTAAATATGGATTACACAGAATTATCATCGAACATGAACCGGCTTGGTGGTATGCTCGCCATTCTTGAAAAGGCGGACACCGTGGTTGGGGCCTTTGGCGCCGGGTTTATTCCGACGGGGAGCCAGGATCCGTACGCGCTTCGCCGCGCGGCGGGTGGTATCGTAAAAATTATCCGTGCGTTTGGATTTTCTTTTTCGCTGAATCATCTGATCGATAAGTTCCGCGAACTTTACGGTTCAAAAATTAATTGGAGTCCGGAAGCCGAGACGAAACTCAAAGCATTTTTTAAAGAGCGGCTTTTCTTTGAACTTAATCTGAAGCCGGGAACTCAGCCTTACGAAATTCTTCAGGCGGTTCAATCGACACGTTTTGATGATGTGAATGATGTGCTCAAACGGTTCGAGGCGCTCCGCGATTTTGCGGATCGTGAGCGTCAGATGTTTCTTCAAACCGCAAAAGTGGTGGAGCGCACCAGCAATATTTTGAAAGGGGTGAAGGGCGCCGTTGGCGACGAAATTAAAGAAAGCCTGTTTTCTGACGAGCTTGAAAAAAATCTTATGAAGCTTTGCCGTGACAACGAAGCGAAGTTTAACGAACAGTTGAGCCGCAAAGATTATTTGGGTGTCACGCGGTTTTACGGCCAGGTGTTTTATGAACCCATTCACAAGTTTTTTGACAATGTGATGGTCAATGTGGAAGATCGCGAGGTTCGAGCCAATCGGCAGGCTTTGATGAAAAAGATCAACGCGCTTTACGTTGACCGAGTTGCAGATTTATCATGTTTAACCAGTGTTGATATCGCTTAAATCTAGAAAGGAGCATTAGAAATGGCAACGTTTTTGAAGGCTAAATCAGAGAAAGGAAGGACTCGAGTGAAAAAGACAGGAGGGAAGTTCGTTTATTTTTTTGGAAGCGGCAAGGCAGAAGGTAAAGCCGAGATGAAGCCGCTCTTGGGAGGCAAGGGAGCCAACCTGGCTGAAATGACCAATTTGGGAATACCCGTTCCTCCGGGATTTACGATCACCACAGAAGTTTGCAATTTGTATTACCAGAACGCCAAAAAATGGCCAGCCGGACTGGAACAGCAAATTCTTGATAATTTGGCGAAACTTGAGAAATCCATGGGCGCAAAATTTGGCAGCAAAGAAAATCCGCTGCTTGTTTCCGTTCGTTCCGGTGCCGCGGTGTCGATGCCGGGCATGATGGATACTGTGTTGAATCTCGGACTCAATTCCGAAGTAGTTCAGGGAATTATCATCAAAACCGAGAACGAACGTTTCGCATGGGACAGCTATCGCCGTTTCATTCAAATGTTCGGTGACGTTGTGATGAACGTGGATCACGATGAATTCGAGCACATTCTTGAAACCAAGAAAAAACAGGTTGGTGCGAAAGCGGATATGGATCTTTCCGCCGCGGACCTGAAAGAAATCGTTCGGCAATACAAAAAAATCTACAAAGACAAAACCGGCGAGGAATTTCCTCAGGACCCCATCGAGCAGTTGTTCAAAGCGATCAACGCGGTTTTTGGATCGTGGAATAATCCGCGCGCACTCAAATATCGCGAGCTGAATAATATCAAGGGACTTATGGGAACCGCGGTGACCGCTCAAGCCATGGTGTTCGGCAATATGGGCGAGACATCCGGAACCGGCGTTTGCTTTTCGCGGGACCCCTCTACCGGAGAAAAAGTATTTTACGGGGAATATTTGATCAACGCTCAGGGTGAAGACGTTGTGGCTGGTATCCGCACGCCGAAACCTTTGAATATCCTCAAGAAAGAAATGCCCCGGATTTACGGCGAGCTTGTGGCGATCAAGGACCGGCTCGAGAAGCATTACCGGGACATGCAGGATATGGAATTTACGATTCAGGAAGGGAAGCTTTATTTTCTCCAGACCCGTTCCGGAAAAAGAACAGCCGCCGCCGCGGTCCGAATTGCTTGCGAATTTGTGCGCGAGAAAATGATTACGGAAGCCCAGGCGGTTATGCGCGTTCAGCCGAAACAGCTGGATCAGCTCTTGCATCCCAACTTTGATCCGAAAGTGAAGAAAAAGAAAATCGCAAAAGGTCTTCCGGCGTCCCCGGGCGCGGCTTCAGGCGAAGTCGTGTTTACCGCGGAACATGCCGAAGAGCTCGCGAAAAAGGGAACCAAAGTGATTTTGGTTCGCGAAGAAACCTCACCCGAAGATATCGCCGGTATGAACGCCGCTCAAGGAATTTTGACGGCGCGTGGCGGTATGACTTCGCATGCGGCTGTGGTTGCCCGCGGAATGGGTAAATGTTGCGTGGCTGGAGTGAGTGAACTCGATATTAATTATGACAAAAAGATCTTCAAGGTCGAAGGCGTTGAAGTGAAAGAAGGCGATTGGATTTCGATGGACGGTTCGCTGGGTGAAGTTTATCTTGGCCAGGTGAAAACCGTTGAACCAGAACTGAGCAGCGATTTTGACCGGCTTATGAAATGGGCTGACAAATATCGCAAGATCAAGGTCCGTACCAATGCCGACACGCCGAACGATGCGCAGGTTGCACGGAAATTCGGCGCCGAAGGTATAGGTCTTTGCCGCACCGAGCACATGTTTTTCGAGGCTGACCGCATTATTGCGATGCGTGAAATGATTTTGGCCGAGAACACGGCGGAGCGTGAAAAGGCGCTCCTTAAATTGCTTCCTATTCAACGGAAGGATTTTGAGGGGATTTTCAGCGCGATGAACGACTTGCCTGTGACGGTTCGTTTGCTCGACCCACCGCTGCATGAATTCTTGCCGCACGAAGAAGCTTCGCAGCAGGAAATGGCTCAGGTGATGGGCGTTTCAATCGACAAGATTAAACACAAAGTGCATATCTTGAGCGAATTCAATCCCATGCTGGGACATCGCGGCTGCCGTTTGGGTATCACGTTCCCGGAAATTTATGAGATGCAGGTGCGCGCAATCATTGAAGCTGCAATCAATATGAAGCGTAAAGGCATTAAAGTACTTCCGGAAATCATGATTCCTCTTGTCGGTACTCTCAAGGAATTCACATTCCTGAAAGATAAATCACTGAAAGTCATTGAAAAGGTGTTCAGTGAGAAAAACGACAAAGTGCAGTTCATGATCGGAACCATGATCGAAGTGCCGCGCGCGGCGCTGACGGCGGATAAAATTGCCGAGGCGGCCGAGTTCTTTTCTTACGGAACGAACGATCTGACCCAGATGACTTACGGATTTTCGCGTGATGACGCGGCGACTTTCCTTGAAAGTTATCTGTCGCTTGAAATTCTCGATAAAGATCCGTTCCAGTCAATCGATACCGAGGGTGTCGGTTCTCTGATGCGGATGGGGATCGAGAAGGGACGCAAAGTTCGTCCGGGGCTAAAAGTAGGCATTTGCGGAGAGCAGGGCGGCGACCCCGATTCCGTTAACTTCTGCGTGGCCGTTGGGATGAACTATGTCAGCTGTTCGCCGTACCGGGTTCCCATTGCCCGTTTGGCCGCAGCTCAGGCAGAACTGAAGCTGGCAAAGAAGTAAAAAATCTGGAAATTTCCGGAAATTAGGTGCCAGGTTCATGAACCTGGCACCTAGCCCGGGACTCTGGTGCTCAATAAAACCGTAAGTTAGCCGTAAATTATAGGACCATTTATCCCACCACAGGGTTCTTATGCGGAAAAAAGTAGAACACAAGAAATTCAAGTTTAAAGCTCCAAGTACGTCAGGCGGCGGAATTTCAAGCCAAACGCCGATGTCTATTTATCTCAAGCAAATTGAGAAAATACCTCTTTTAACTCCTCAAGAAGAAGTAGATTTAGCGAAAGAAATAAACGCAAGATCACGCACGGCAGGGCGGGCACGCCATAAAATGATTCGCAGCAATTTGCGCCTGGTGATTAGCATTGCCAAGCGCTACACCAATTTGGGGCTTTCGTTCTCGGATCTGGTCGAAGAAGGCAATATCGGACTGATGCGTGCTGTCGACAAATTCAATTATAAGAAAGGCTATCGGTTTTCTACATATGCTTCCTGGTGGATCAAGCAGGCGATTATGCGCGCGCTGTCCAATCAGGGGAAGACCATCCGCATTCCCGTCTACATGTTTGATATTGTATCCAAGTGGAGAAAAGTCCGCGACGCTCTGACTCAAAAACTGGACCGTGTTCCGACGCGCAATGAAATCGCCAAAATCATGAAAGTTCCAGCCTCTAAAATCAAAGAAATTGAAAATATTGCGAATCGACCCAGCTCGCTCAACGCGCCGCTTAGCATTGACGGATCCGCGGAATTGATTGATTTGATTCAGGACGAGAATTATGACCAGCCGATTCAAAACACCGAAGAAGTCTTTAAAACCGAGCGTATTGATAAACTATTAGATTGTCTCGACGAGCGGGAGAAAAAAGTAATTGTATTAAGGTTTGGTCTCCGGGGCCAGGAACCGCACACCCTTGAAGAAACCGCAAAGCAATTTGATATTACCCGCGAACGCGTTCGCCAGATTGAGGCAATCGCGATCCGGAAAATCAAAGCTCAGCTGTTGGTTGAGCACGACAAACTCGAAAACTATGTCAGCTGATCCACCGTGAGGAGAAAAAAAGTGCCTACGATGATTCAAGTTGCAAGACTGAAAGAGCGCATTCGTGACGTTGCTGATTTTCCGAAAAAAGGGATTGTTTTCAAAGATATTACGACCCTTCTGAAAGATGGCGAGTCTCTGAAGCTCGTTGCCGATCTTATGGTGGAAGAAGCCAGAAAAATGGATGTAGACGTGGTCGCCGGCATCGAATCACGCGGATTCATTTTCGCACCCATGATTGCCGCCCGTCTAGGCGTCGGATTTATTCCTATCCGCAAAAAAGGCAAACTCCCGCATAAAACCGTTTCTGTTACCTATCAACTTGAATACGGTACGGACTCATTGGAGATTCACAAGGATGCTATCGAGAAGGGAACCCGGGTCCTTGTGATTGATGATCTTCTGGCGACTGGGGGAACTTCGAAGTCGGTGGCTAAGCTGATCGAAAAACTCGGCGGGATTATCGAAGGATTTGGATTCCTGATTGAGCTTTCTTTCCTCAAAGGCCGGGATAAACTGAAAAAATATCCCGTTTTTTCGCTAATTCAGTATTGATTCTAGGTTGTTGAGCCAGAGTGGCTTGAGCCCATTCCCCCCCGAAAAAAAGGGGGCAAAATCCTCGCAAAATACGGTTTATCTGCTATAATTTCGGCCTCTTCGTAAAAGGGTTATCGCAATATTATCTTTTTTCTTTTTTCGCTTAAGATGATATGGATTCAAAAATCATAAAAAATTTGGGGGGAATTCCCCACCCCTGAATTAGAACAGGATGGTTGAGATGCGATTGAGTTGGAAAATTATGGAGTACCGCAAAACATCCCTTTGCAAAAAATTGTGTTTTAACCCTTTTGTTGTTTCAATCCTGACGGTTTTTGTTGCTGGTTTTTTTGCTAACGTTTCCGCTGCCAGCAGTTCCTCTTCTTCTTTTAATCTTCTCGATGCGCGTCAAAAAGGTGTTTCCAATGAAGGCACCGCAAAGGGAAGAGTTATTTCCACTTTTGATGAATCCACCAACAAAGATATTCTAGAATTCAATTATACGATACCTCAAAGTGCAGCCATTACCGTTTGGTCCAAAAATTTTCCGGCTACTTTGACGGCGACTTCGGTTAAAACAGCGAAAATTAGCGTCAAAGTGGCTAGTGCCGAGCAGGCGAGTCAGGTTTCGCTCAAGTTAGATTTCAAAGGATCCGCCGGTGTTCAAAGCATTCCGGTTCAGCTGAAATCGGGTTGGAATTCAATTAGTCAGCCCATCGATTGGGAAAAAATCGGGGATTTGAGTGAAGTGGATTTCGTAGTGGGCGCGGCCGGATCAGGTGACATGGTAACGGGGACGTTATCTTTTGCTATCGATTTTGTGAATCAGGCGCCTGCGAAGAAGGCGAGTTCTGCCCCGGTGACCGCCCCGGCTTCTATTACTTCTATTAATAGTAGTAAGGCCCCCGTGAGTCAAACTGTTGTCGCCAAGCCTCAGGTAAAAACCTTTAAGCCCCGAAAAACTGCTGTTAATTCTGAAAATTCTGAAAAACCTGTTGCACCAGTGACCAGCGCTCCGGTCCCAGTCGTTTCGGCATTTAGCATTTTGTCCGCTAAAGAGAAAATTGTGACCCCGTCCGGTTCAGCGAAAGGTCGCGTCGTTCCCACCTGTGATGAAGTGGTGGATAAAGACATTTTGGAGTTCGATTACACATTGTCGAAGGGATCGGCATTAACCATTTCGACCAAGAATTTTCCGGCTGCTCTAACCGCCGATTCTGTTAACACAGCTAAAATTGGCGTTCGTCTTTCCAATTCCGGCCAGGCCAGCCAAATTTCTTTAGAAGCTCAGATCCAGGGGGCCAAAGGCGTTCAGAATATTCCGGTTCAGCTGAAATCCGGTTGGAATTCGATTAAAACATCAATCGATAGGACAAAGTTGGGCGAATTAAAAGGGGTGGATTTTATTCTTGCTCCGGTCGGGGATGTCGACGTGGCGAAGGGTATTTTATCCCTGGCTGTGGATTTTGTGAAGCTTTCGACTCCCGCGAAAACGGATGTTTCCATGATTACGCCATACTTCAGTCTGCTTGATGCCGGCGAAAAGGGCGTGTTCAATATCGGACAGTCGCAAGGATCGATCAAAAATACTTTTGATGAAACTCTGGATAAAGATGTTTGGCAATTTGATTATTCTGTTCCTGTGGGATCGGTCGTGGGGATTTGGACAAAAAGTTATCATCCCGATTTGAATTCGTTCCGTGCGGATGCTGTCAAAATCGGCGTGAATGTTCCGAAGGGCGAGCAGTTGTTGGAAGTTTCGGTGAAAGTTGAGGTGAAGGGGACCACTGGGATGCAAACCATTCCGCTCAACCTGAAGTCGGGACGGAATTCATTGCGCGAACCGATCAGCTGGGGCACGATCGGACAGCTTACCGAGGTGGTTTTTGTCGTCAGCCCGATGGCGGGCAGTTCCAAGTTATCTACGGCTGTTGGTCCCAATCAGACTGCGGCTGCGGCGCCGGCGAAGGATGTCAAGGCGGCGAGTGGAACGTTCTATTTTGATGTTGAATTTAACCATCTCAGTTTTCTGCAGAAAAATCTTACGTTTGTAAAAATTGGTCTAATCGTTCTGGCCGGTTTTCTTCTTTTCTTGTTGGCCTCGCTGTTTGGCGGTTTGTTGAGCCGCGGGGATTCCAATAAATTGAAATTGAGCAACGTGGAACGCTTTAATATCGCTGTGCGCGCTAGGGCAAATGGTTCCGCGCTGAAAATGGATTTCTTTTTCGGTGTCATTGCTGTGTTGATGGGCGGTGCTGCCGTGAATATTTTTGCCCTGGGCACAACCAGTCCTTTGGATGCGGGTTTTAATTTCAATTTCCTCGGATTGGCCTTGTTGGGCGTTTTGATTCCTGAGCTCTTGATGCTCAAGCTTGCCGGTAGAAATTTGTCGGCCGGTGAACTATTGCAGAATCTTTTGGCGACCGGACTTTTGGCCGCATCGTCTAGCAAAGTGGCGCTCTTGGCGGCTCCCGGCAGCTGGAATCAGCTTTTCATGCTGAACAATCTCATCGCTACGATTACCTTCCTCGTTTATCACATTCTGAACGCAAGCACGATCGGTTCTTCCGGAAAACAATTAAGAATTGTTACTGCCGTTGTGACCGTTGTCACGCCGTATCTTTTCAGCTGGCTCTTGTTGGTGGAAAACATCACGTTGATTCAAACCGTCCTGAACGGAATTACCGGCGGCGTCCTGGCCGCTTGGCCGCTGATCCTCGCGGTGACCGGCCGGCTTCTTGTTGCGTTTGTCTTCAATGAAGCGGTGACGAATGGTATTAGTTTAGTTACAAAAGGGAAGTGGCTAAATTCCGGCAAGGCGCATTTCTATATTTTCCTCGTTTCGTTGGGTGTGGTGATTGCTCCGCAAATTGCGGATTTGGGGTCCGTGGCCGTGGTTGCGTCACTGCCAGTGCTGCTGAAGGGCTTGGTTGCTGTGATCACCACAATGCTTTCTTACGCGGGATTGTGGGGAGAAGTTTATCTTATCACCGGAATTGCTTTGGATGGCGGCAAACGGATTGCCCCGACTGACACGAGTATTTTTAATCATGTCAACACCGGCATGCGAAAGGGTATGGCATACAGCGGTATTTTAGTTGCCATTCTGTATGTGTTGTCCATGCTTCTCGGTTCTACGGCAGTGCAGAAGATTATGGCCGCGATGCCGATTCTGATCGGCATCATTTCCGGCGCGCTGGTCTTTCCATTAATTACTACTATTATCGAAACGTTTGATGGCAGTATCCGGTTTTTTGACCGCGCGGCATATAGCTACCGTAACGCGATTTTGTATTTACGGGGCGCGGTGGTGGGATTCGGTTTTGCGTACATGGTAACGAATGGCATGTTCCGCGTGGAAATGTCAGCCCGAATTGCTTTCGGACTTCTGATCGGTTTTCTGGCTTCCGGCGGGGTGAGTGTTTTGCGCGATATTTTGTATGCAATGAAAGGCCAAGGACGGATACAGACCTGGAGACTGTATTTTGTTGACTCGCTTCTTGGAGCATTTATCGGCAGCGCGGCGGCATTTTATCTGGACGCTCTGCAGGTTCCAGTCATTATCGAAAAATTCAAACTTTATCTTAGTGCTGGAATTCCGCGCGTGGATTACATCACCTATCCGCTGATCAACAAATGGGGCCGTATCGATTTGGGCGGATACACGGGTGGCGTCAAATTGCTGTTCACCGAATCCTTGGCGGGCGTGATCAATTGGTCGATCGCGGCGTGGCTCTTCGCGATCAACAAAGTGTTTATGCAGGCGTACTTTGAGAAGGACAAAGCGCCGATCAAGTTTTTCTTCTCGAAGGCGGGATTTGCCACGCTGGTCGAGCATATGATTTACGTTCTACGGTGGGGATTGTGGATGGCGCCGATCATTTTTACATTCCTGCGCATGATGCCGAATCCGACGTGGTACAACCAAGACGGCGCAATTCGTACCCTATTCGCGACCTACAACAATTTGACGATGTCACCAAGCACTTTCCAGGCTTGGAGTCTTCAGATGTTTATTTACGTGCTGGCGTTTGATTTCTTCCGCATCCTGATTTGGATGGATCACATGGGGCTGAGAGTCGCCACACTGGTGAATTTGAGCTTTCTCGGAATGGACAAGCTCGACGAACGCATTGCAAAATTCATCGGACCTGCCGCAGCACAGCGTTATATTCCCGAAGCAGTGAAACGTTTCACCACATGGGGTCCGCTGTTGATTCCGTTTTATCTTCCTCGCGGTGAAGCCTGGGATTATGCCTGGAGCACTTCCGAAGCTATTCAAAATGCGAACCGGGGAAAAGGTTTTCTGGCATTTTTGCAGTCGCTAACTTGGTACGAAATGGCCTTGTTTATCGCCGCCTGCGTATTGGTGTGTACGGGAGTGGCGTGTCTGATTCGTGCGCTCGGTCATCGTTCGCGCCAGCGCCGCATCGCCAGTTATGAATTGGAAAATAGGGAATACAAAGTTGCACTGAAAGAAAACGGTGAGATTTACAGCGAACTTCTCGGAAAAGAATGTGATATTACGCGCCGCACTTACGACATTATCGATCCGTGCGGGAGAATTCTGTTTCTCGTGGATCCGTCCCAGTCTGATTCCGGAAACAAACATTCTTGGCCGATTATCGGTAATTTTCCGCAAGAAAAATTCGAAACCTCTCATTTTGAAAAAACGGATAGTATGTTGAAGGTAGTCAACATTGCTAACGGAATTCGGACAACAATTGAAATCCGATTGCCCGATTTGGAAACCACTGCGGAATTGTGGAATGTCACGGTGGAAAACTTAACCGATCAGAACCGTCAGTTAAAAGTTGTTCCTTATCTGGAGTGGGTGTTGCAAGGTGGCATTCATGACCGTTTCCACACGCAGTACTCCCGGCTGTTCCCCGAAATGGAATATGTCAGTAAAGCCAATGCCGTCCTGGCGTGGCAAAAGGGGACGAAATCTATCGGTATTTTGGCGGCGGATATTGCTCCGGAAGGTTTTCTCACTTCCCGCATGGATTTTATTGGCCGTGCCCGCAGTATTTGGGAACCAAGAATTTTCGAGACCTTCGACTTTTTGGAATCTCGCGATACCGCTCCGTATCCGACATTTGACCCGATTGGCAGTTTGATGCTGGGCGTGACCGTAGAGGCAAGAGCTTCCAAGTCCGTCCGGTTGATGGTCGGCTATGCGAAAAATAAAGAAGCCGCTCTTGATTTGATTCAGAAACATTTGAAGCCCCATGTGGATAGAACTCTGTCTGGTGCCCCGGTGAAAAAGAAATTCCCGCTGATCGGTCACGGTGAAATTCCGCCCGGAACCCCGCAACCTTATTCCGAATACATCGACCAGGGAAGAAAACTGCTGGTGCATACACCGTTTACGCCGCGACCGTATGATCACGCGATGTCGAATGAAATTCATTCGGTGATGGTGACGAACCGCGGATTGCACACTTCGTGTAACGGCAACTCACAGCAGAATCGACTGACACCTGATTGGCCGGATACAGTGACGAAAGAAATTCCAGCGGAAGCTATTTATCTTTACGATCCGGACAGCAATGAATGGTTTTCGCCTACGTATCATCCGCTGAACAAAACAACCGCGAAGCACGAATCCGAATTCGGTGTTGATGGAACGGCCGTTTTCCGTATGACCGATGGTTCGCTTTCGACGGAGTTGACCGTGTTTGTTCCTCCTACGGAACCAACAGGAGTGTATTTGTTAACCGTAAAAAACACTTCGGATAAATCGAGGCGGATGCGCGTGGCCCCTTATTTTCAGATGGTGCTATCCTTCCAGCCGGAACGAGCAGGGAATTTGCCGGTGGAACATGACAAAATTTCGGGAGCGCTTTATTTTGAAAATCCGCGCAATATTTTCCGCTCCGGCTGGGCGTTTGCCTCCATGTCGATTCCGGCGAAATGCGTGGAAACTTTACGCGGGCGGTTTTTTGGTTCCGGCCGTGGCGTTACGCGTCCATTTTTTGTCGAAGAAGGCCGGCCGGATATTGCGCAGTATACTGACATCCGACAGATCGCCGGTTTTCTGGGAAGCGTGGAAATTCCCGCTCATGGGGAATGCACGATCTCCGTGATTTTGGGACAGGCTGATGACAAGAAAGAAGCGCGTCAGATTGTTCAGAAGTACAAAAATATTCAGAATGTTCAAAATAGTCTTGAAGAGACGCGTAATTGGTGGCTCAGCCTCATTAAAACGGCTGAAATTAACACCAACAATCCGGAATTTGATCATTTGCAAAACTGGCTCAAATATCAGGCTATCGCAGAACGTGTTTGGGCGCGCCGTGGTTTCTATCAAACTAGCGGAGCGTATGGTTTCCGCGATCAGTTGCAGGATACCGTGAATTTAATTTGGGTGGATCCGGCGCTGGCCCGAAAACAGATTATTCTTCATGCTTCCCATCAGTTTTACGAGGGGGATGTGTATCACTGGTTTTTCACGCTCACCGATGGACGTACGGCGTTTTCCTGCCGGTCGCAAGCCTCAGACAATCCTGTTTGGCTGGCTTGGGGCGCGGTCGAGTATGTTCGGGCCACTGGAGATCATTCCATTCTCGATGAAGTGACGTCTTACGTTTCTGCGGAATTTCCTTATGCACCACTGCCCAAAAACAAGGGCGGCTGGGGACATATTTATCACCGGTCAACCCGGTCCGATTCTGTGTATCGCCACTGTTTGCGGTCATTGGATCTTGTGCTCGAAAAACGCACGGGGAAAAATGGTCTTCCGCTGATTCAAACCGGCGACTGGAATGATGGATTGGATGAGATCGGCAGTGAAGGCAAAGGAGAAAGTATTTGGCTGGGATTTTTCGTGTACTACATCCTGAAAAATATGCTCGATATTATCGAAAAAAAAGACGGCGCGAAACGCAAAGAGCATTATCAAAAGAAAATGACGGCTCTCGGCGAGGCGCTTGAAAAAACGTGGAGGGAAGACCGGTATTTGCGCGCTTTTCACGATGATGGTACCGAAATCGGTATTAAGGGAAGCGGTGTTTGGGAAATTGACGCCCTCACAGCGGCATGGGCCGTGATGGCAGGCATCAATCAAGAGCGTGCGCTCACCGTTTTTAATACCGCGCTCTCCGTGCTCGAAAAAGAAAATGCTATTTTGCTCGGATGGCCGGCGCTTCGGGAAGACACAAAGCCTTATCTAGGCAGAAGCAGTAAATATCCGGAAGGCGTTCGTGAAAACGGAATGTATTGCCACGGCGTTCAGTGGCTGGTTCGTGCGGCACGCATTCTGTCCGAACAATTCCAAAGTCAGGGTAACGAGGCGAAAGCTAAAGAGTATCGCGAGATTGCCTACCGGCTTTGGTTGAAAATCTCGCCGATTTCTCACGTGGTTCCACAGGAGATTGAAATTTATGGCGGACAGCCGAACAAACAATCTGCGGACATTCTGACCAACTTTGATCAGGGACGCATGATCTGGCACGGCTATACCGGAGCTGCCGGCTGGATGCTGCGTCAGGCGTTCGAAGGCGTGGTCGGAGCGACGTTGGAACAAAATGAACTTGTCCTGCCGGCCGATCTTGACGAGCCGCGCGGCGGCTTAATTATCAACCGGGTATTCCGGGATGTGACTCAAAGTCCACTCAAGAAGCACGATGCTTCACTTCGAAAAAATATTGCAAATTCACTTCGTGCTAATTCGTTTTCAAAAGGCCGGGTCACTATTTCAGCACCAGAAGCAGATACTGCAGTAAAAACATTCAGATCCGCCGAGGAATCAGAATAATATTTTTTAGGGGCATAGCGTAGCTATGCCCCTACCTCCGCTACCATCTATTTCCAACCGTTTGGCCCTCTTAATGATAATATTTATATCGGTGGGAGACCCCCCGGTGGGGAGACTATAATGATATCTCAATTAGTTTCGAAAAAAGGATTTACACTCGTTGAAATCATGATTGTTGCCGGTGTTCTGGGGCTGCTGGTGGCAATTTCGTTTCCTGTTTTGCTGCGGGCCAGAGTGGGGGCGAACGAATCAACTGCGAAATCTTCTCTTCGAACGATTAGTACGGGTTGTGAAAGTTTTCGAATGACGCAGAATCCGCCGACTTATCCGGCGAATTTGGTCGCGCTTTCAGCTGCAACTCCGCCTTATATCGATGCGGTTTTGGCTGGCGGAACGAAACAGGGGTATA
This sequence comes from Candidatus Omnitrophota bacterium, assembly GCA_016214265.1. Taxonomy (GTDB): domain Bacteria; phylum Omnitrophota; class Omnitrophia; order Omnitrophales; family JACROU01; genus JACROU01. Next base: position 26,732 of record JACROU010000045.1, on the reverse strand, counting down.
CATTTACTTATACCTTAGTGAATGCGAATCAATTTACATGCACGGCAGCTCCAGTCACCGCGAACGTTACAGGAGTGAATACTTTTTTTGTTGATGAAACAGGGGTTGTTCGTTTTAATAATGCTGCAGGTAATCCTATTGAATGACGTTCCTTTAATTCGTCATTTAGTTCAAGCTGATTATAGACGTATCCAAAATAGGAGAAACAATTATGCATATTCCTAATTCTATGATGGGAGGGGCAATTTGTCCCGTTACGGCTGCTGTGAGTGTGCTAGGTGTTGGAGGGCTAACGCTGGCGGCAATGAAATTTAAAGACAAACCCAGTGTGCTTCGCTTTGCGTCGGTTTCCGCTTTTATTTTTGCCGCTCAAATGATGAATTTTCCTGTTCAGAACGGTACTTCCGGACATTTTCTTGGAGGCGTGCTTGCGACTGCTTTGCTTGGCATTCCTTTCGGTGTTTTGGCAGCGGCTCTGGTGCTCCTGGTTCAATGTTTGGTGTTCTCCGATGGTGGATTTTCAGTTTTAGGCGCTAACATTTTGAATATGGCTTTGATCGGCGCCGCCTTCGGTGGCTTTCTCTATAAAGCGCTGCCCCCCAAATTTTCTCAATCGTTGTTTGATTCCATGATGATAGGTTTAGCGGCTTGGTTTTCTGTAATGCTGGCGGCGTTTGCTTGTAGTTTGGAGTTGGCATTTTCCGGAACAATTCCTTTTTCTAAAATTGCGGGCGCGATGATAAGCACCCATGCTGTTATTGGAATTGGGGAAGGATTAATGACTATTCTGGCCTATCATCTTTTTTCCGTAAACGCGGCGAAAAGATCTTCAATAGGGATAGTTAGCAGTCCATTTCTGAGTGCTATCGTGATCGGGGGGATGTTAAGTCCTTTTGCCTCCCGCTTTCCTGACGGTTTAATGTGGGTTGCTGAGAAATATCAATTCATTCCCGCCTCCGCGCCCGCCTTTTTGAGTCCTTTTACTGGATACGCAATTCCATTAATACAGAATGAGCTTCTTTCCGGAGCGTTGGCAGGATTCGTTGGTGTTGTCATCACCTTTTTAGCGGCGTGGTTATTGTCACGATTTAGTCCAATGTTGTTTTTAAAAAAAGGCAATGAAAATTATGTATAAAAAAATCATTATTGGTTTTTTGGTTGCGTGTATTTTTTCTGGTTTTTCCGATATCAGCTTTGCCGATCTTGAAGTGTCTATCAATAAAGATACGGAGAAAGATTTTAATCAGTACAAAACGTTTGCCTGGCTGCCTCAGGATCTCTGGATGAAGCATTTGAAAAAGCAGCCGCATGAGGGCATGTATCGAGTGATCACAGAGGCGGTTAATAAAGATTTAATTGCCAAGGGATATAGTGAGGTTCCATTTGAGGAAGCTGATTTAGTAGTGGTTTACACGGGAAGTATCGAGCAAAAGGAAAGCGTGTCGAAGGCGGGGTTCGGACACAAACAGGAATATTTTGGCGCCCGGGTAAGAATAAATCAGTTTGGCAACGTCAGAAGTATTCCCGCTTCAGTCTGGGATGACCGTGCTTATACTTCGTACTACAGTGAAGGCAAGTTTATTCTTGATTTTTATGATCGTAAGACAAAAACTTCCGTATGGCGTGCTACCGGTATTAAAAATGTTGAGCTGGATTCCCCAGTGATTCAGATCGAAGAAAAGAAAGTAGCCAAATCAATTAATACCATTATGGAAAAATTTCCCGAAACTCAAAAAGCTAATTAATCATTTGTGTTTTATTATGCCCTCGTAGCTCAGATGGATAGAGCACCTCACTCCTAAGGAGGATGTCGGCCGTTCGACTCGGCCCGAGGGCACCATATTTTGATGACAAAGATAGGGGCGATACGATGAGGAAATTTTTTGTTCTGATTGCTGTAGTCAGTTTCATGTTTTCCGGATGCAACGCATCCCTGGACAAGGAATACGTGCGGCACGGTATCTCTCAAGGATATATGCTTCCATCGTATCCCGTTATTTTTATTCCAGGATTGGGATATACCGGAACCTTCTGGGAAAAAAGCCAGATGTTTAAGGAGCTGCGGCGTTTGGGCTGGAAAGACCGGGGCATCATTACGGTGAGCCGTGATTCGCGTGATCCCGCCAATCCCATTCTTCATCCCCGACGGATCAAGCCCGGACACATTTACACGATGACTTTTTCGGGAACTCAAATTCCGATCGTTGAACAGGGTAAGGAACTCGCAGCCGTTGTCGCCGCGGTTAAAAAAGCCAATGCCACCGATCACGTGATTTTAGTGGGCCACAGCATGGGCGGCCTGGCCGCGCGAGAATATCTTCAATCGCCGTATTATCAAAATGATGCGGCCGGTTTTATTTCAGTAGGAACACCGCATCAAGGTAGCAATTTTGAACTCAAAAAAATAGAATTTGTAATTATTCCAAAAGTGATTCGCGATTTGGTTTGGGATGTTGACACTAAAAGTGCCGCGGTCCGGGATTTGCGTCCGCGCAGTATTTACCTTTCCGGAGGCAACGAAAATAATTCGCCGAATCATTTCCGAAGCAAGGATGTGAATGCGAACGGTTATGTGGGGGATGAAATTACCGGACTGAATAATTTTAAAGCGCGGCCGCTTCCGGATCGACAGATTATTTATGACTGTGTGATCGGTAGCGGTGACCCGATTATTGCCACGCGCGAACAATCTGAATTTTCGGATGGCATTGTGAAAATTCACAGTCAAGATCTGAACCTGGTTCCCGGTGTTAACGTACATGCCGATGTGTATCACACCACCAAGGATCATTTCGGAGAGGTGAATGACAGCTGGGTCTTGATGAAGGCTATCGACCCACTTCTTATCGATGTTGATTAGCGCTGGATCGCCGGAGGTAGCCGCTACCTTTAAAATCAAGGTAGCGGCTACCTCCGGCAGAGCACCTTTTACCGCTTGGAAGAGGCCCTTTTCTCCTATAAAATACTTTTCTTTTATGAAAGCTCAAATCCTCAAGGATAAACAGTTACTCAGAGATCAATACCGTAAGCGCTTGCGCCATCAATCGTTGGAAGAAAGGCGTGAGAAAAGCAGGATCATTTCCGATCTCGTTTTCGACCTTCCGGCATATCGAAAAGCCAAAGCCGTAATGCTTTACGTAGCGATGGATGAAGAGGTTGACACGCGCCACATTATCAAAAGTGCCTTTCAGGAAAAAAAACATGTTTTGCTCCCGGTTGTTCTCGAACAGACCGGTGAGATGATTTCTGCCGAATTGATTGCGCCGGGCAAGATGAAGCCGGGCAAGTACGGGATTATGGAACCCGATGGATGGAGTTCGCCATTTCCTCCTCATGATCTGGATATGGTGATTGTTCCCGGACTGGCGTTTGACAAAAAAAATTTCAGGCTGGGGCGCGGAAAAGGTTATTACGATCAGTTTCTTTCGAAATTAAATTCAAAAGTAGCGACGGTGGGACTGGCGTTTGACGTTCAGCTGGCAGAGGAAATTCCCGTTGAGCCGCATGATGTGAAGCTGGATTTGGTTGTTCATAATTGAGGAAATAAATGTCTACTCTCCGCGTATTAATCGTTGGTGATATAGTCGGCAAACCGGGGCGCGAAGTCTGCCTGAAATTGATTCCCGAACTTCGCCGCGATAAAGATATTCAGTTCGTAATTGCGAATGGGGAGAATATTGCGGGCGGATCGAGTATCACACCCGATACCATCAAAGATTTATTTAAGGCTAGCTCCGATGTGATTACCTTGGGCGACCACACGTTCCGTAAAAAGGAAAGTGTCGAGGTGCTTCAAAAAGATGCGCGCGTGATTCGTCCGGCTAATTATCCGGCGGGAACACCAGGGGTAGGATTTAACATTATTAAATCCCACGGCGTTCAAATCGGAATTATCAATTTGCTCGGCCGGGTTTTTATGGAGCCGATGGACTGTCCGTTTCAAACCGTGCGTAATATCCTTTCCGAGATAAAGGATAAAACGCCGATTATTTTCGTCGACATGCACGCTGAAGCTACTTCCGAAAAAGTGGCGATGGGATGGTTTCTGGACGGCAAAGTTTCGTGTGTGTACGGCACGCACACCCACATTCAAACTTCGGACGAGCGGATATTGCCAAAGGGAACGGCCTACATCACGGATGTTGGGATGACGGGGCCTTATCATTCAGTAATCGGCCGAGAAATTGAGCCGGTCCTTTATAAATTTTTGACGGGACTTCCCTCGAAATACGATGTGGCCACCGAGGATGTCCGGCTTTCCGGCGCGATTGTGGACGTTGACATGGAAACGGGCAAAGCGCTTCACATCGAACGTGTACATGAATATTTAAACAGGGTATAAAATGACCGAAGCGACGCAGAAAAAAGTTTTTACGGTTCAGGAACTCACCAAAGATATTCGCATGACGCTCGAGATGAATTTCTCGGGTGTGTGGATTGAGGGTGAGGTTTCCAACCTGGTGAAGCACATGTCTGGCCACTGGTATTTGAGCTTGAAGGATGAGAATGCGCAAATTCAGGCGGTTGTGTTCCGGAATGTCAATCAAAGTGTTCGCTTCGACATGAAGGATGGTCTCAAAGTTTTAGTGCTTGGCAAAATTACGGTTTATGACAAGCGCGGCCAATATCAAATTGTGGTCGAAAGAATTGAGCCGAAGGGTATTGGTGCACTCGAGCTTGCGCTACGGCAATTGACCGACAAACTTCGCAAAGAGGGATTGTTTGATCCTGCGCACAAAAAGCCGCTGCCATTTATGCCGGAGCGGCTCGGCGTCATCACCTCGCCGACAGGAGCCGTGATACGGGATATTTTGAATATTTCGAATCGCCGATTCCCAAATTTGCCGATTTTGCTCTATCCCGTAAAAGTTCAGGGCGAGGGAGCCGCTCAGGAAATCGCGAAGGCGATCGACGATATGAACCGGCTCGCCCTCTGCGATGTGCTGATCGTCGGCCGTGGCGGCGGCAGTCTGGAAGATTTGTGGGCGTTCAACGAAGAAATTGTGGTGCGTGCGATTTTCAATTCGCACATTCCGATTATTTCCGCGGTGGGTCACGAAATCGATGTGACCGTGAGCGATTTGGTGGCGGACCGCCGGGCTGCGACTCCGTCTCAGGCGGCGGAATTTGCGGTGCCGAGCCGTGCCGAGATTTTGGAGCGCATGCGCGAGAGCCGTCAGCGGATGACGCTTGCGGTAACCAATTTTGTCGCGGATCGAAGAGAACAAGTGTTGAATTTGAAAGAAAGTTACGCGCTGACACAGCCGGGACGCTTGATCGAGCAGTCCCGCCAGCGGCTCGACGATTTAACGCGCGTAATTGTGAATTATCCGGGGCGGCTGATTCAGGATGGAAGACAGAAACTCGAAAGCCTGAATCGCCAGTTGGGAAATTATCTAAAAAGTTTGATGAGCGCGAAGAAAGCGGATTTCAGCCACATCGTCGCTCAGATCGAAGCGCTCAGCCCGCTTGCCATTTTAACGCGCGGCTACAGTATCACGGCACGGGAAAATAAACAGGTTGTGCGCGATGCCAAAGAACTTAAGACCGGCGAGGTCGTGGTGACTCAGCTCGGAAAAGGAAATTTTACATCCAAAGTGATCGACGTGGACAAAGGAGGAAGTTTATGGCCGAAGAACTAAAATTTGAAAAAGCGCTGGAGCGGCTCGAAAAAATCGTCTCGGAGCTGGAGGGCGGCGAGATTTCGCTGGAAGATGCCATCAAGAAATATGAGGAAGGCGTAAAGCTGTCGCGTACGTGCATGGAAAAATTGTCTCAGGCGGAGCGTAAGGTTGAAATTCTCACCAAGACACTTAACGGTGAAATAAAAAAAGAGGCGTTTGATTTGGACGAAGACGAGGTGACGGGTGCGCTCAAGAAAACCCGGAAAAAAGCCCCTGGTAAATCCGAATCAGAAACCGATGAGGGGACGCTTTTCTCATGACACTCGAAAAATATTTCAAAGAAAAGAAAGTCATTGTTGACAAGGCGCTCGACAGTTATTTGCCTGAGGCGAAGGCGTATCCATCCGTGATTCATCAGGCGATGCGCTATGCAGTGCTGAACGGGGGAAAGCGGTTTCGTCCCATTCTTGCGATTGCCGCTACCGAAGCGCTTGGCGGAACAATCAAAGATGTGCTTCCGGCTGCGTGTGCGCTGGAGCTCATTCATTCCTACTCGCTGATTCACGATGATTTGCCGTGCATGGATAACGATATGTTCCGCCGGGGGAAGCCGACGGTTCACAAAAAATTCGGCGAGGCGATTGCCGTGCTGGCGGGCGATGCTCTCCTCACGCAGGCGTTTCACGTTTTGGCCAGTATGAAGAATTCAAAATTAATTCAGAGATTGGTTCCAGAAATTGCTCACGCCGTTGGATCACACGGCATGATCGGTGGGCAGGTGGTGGACAAACAGATTTCGCTGGTGAAGCGTCCCCAGCTTCCGGAAATTTCCTACGTCAATATTTCAAAAACCGGGCAGTTGATCCGAGTGAGCTGCTTGACGGGTGCCATCGCGGCCGGTGCGGATAAGAAAACGGAGAAAACAATTTCCGATTACGGTGAGTGCCTGGGATTTTCGTATCAGATTGTGGATGATATAATCGACTCCGATGGTTTTGTCCGGATTATGTCGCGTCACGAAGCGCAGGATGAAGCGCGAGTTTTGACGGAACGTGCGAAAAAGAGTGTCAAGATATTGGGTTCGAAGGCTAATCGTCTCGGCGAAATCGCGGATTTTGTTTTGAACAGGGAAGGATAAGCAGTCAGATGGCCAGAATTTCTGAATCGATCAATTCACCTCAGGATTTAAAAAAGGTTCCGCTTGAGAAATTACCCGAAGTCTGTCAGGGGCTGCGTGAAGAAATTATCGAAGTGGTTTCTGAAACTGGCGGCCATTTGGGAACGTCGCTTGGTGCCGTGGAAATTGTGACGGCTCTTCATTATGTTTTTAATTCCCCGCGCGACAAATTTGTTTGGGATGTCAGCCATCAGGTTTATTCGCACAAACTGCTCACAGGCCGTCGTTCGCGGATGAGAACGTTGCGTCAGCACGGAGGGTTGAGCGGATTTTCGGCTCATGATGAAAGCGAACACGACCATTTCACCGTCGGGCATGCTTCGACGGCAGTCTCGCAGGCGCTCGGGCTTTTATGTGCCCGGGATCTTCGCGGAAGTGACGAAAAGGTTGTGGCGATTATCGGCGACGGTTCGCTCACCGGAGGAATTTGTTTTGAGGCGCTCAACAACGCTGGACATTTGCGCAAAGAACTCCTCGTTATTCTCAACGACAACGAAATGTCGATTTCGAAAAATGTCGGTGCGATTAGTCAGTGCCTGAATCAGATTATCACCGCGCCCATCTACAACCGGCTCCGCAAACGCGTTGAAGAACAGTTGAATAATTTCCCGCGGCTCAAACGACTTGTGAAACACGCGGAAGAAGGATTTAAAAATTTAATGGTGCCCGGAATTATTTTTGAAGAGCTCGGATTCCGTTATTTCGGGCCCGTGGATGGACACGATATTGAGCATTTGGTGAAAACTTTTCAGAATATCAAATCGATTAAAACACCGGTACTCCTTCATGTGATTACAAAGAAGGGAAAAGGCTATGCGCCGGCCGAAAATCATCCGGAGCGTGGACACGGGATGCCGCCTTTTGATATCAAAACCGGAGAGCCGAAAGTTTCGTCGAAACCCGCCGGTGAAAAATCACTTGGGTACACAAAAGCTTTCGTAAACAGTTTGATTGAACTTGCCCAGGACGATCCGAAAATTGTCGCGATTACCGCGGCGATGCCGGACGGAACCGGTCTTGGTGAATTTCAGAAACGGTTTCCTGAACGTTTTTTTGATGTCGGCATTGCTGAGCAGCATGCCGTGGCTTTCGCTGGCGCGCTTTCGCGAGGTGGCTTCAAGCCAGTGTGCGCGATTTATTCCACGTTTATGCAGAGAGCGTTTGATCAGTTGATTCACGATGTCACGATTCAAGATGTTCACGTGACTGCGTGTCTGGACCGGGCCGGCGTGGTGGGTCCTGACGGCCCGACACATCAGGGACTGTATGATATTGCCTACATCAGCACGATTCCCAATTCGGTGATTGCCAGTCCATGGGACGAAGCGGAGATGAAACAGATGTTGAAATTAGCTGTGAATAATTTGGGCCGGGGAGTTTTCGCTGTCCGTTATCCGAAAGAAAATATTACTCTCTCAGCGTCGAATGCTCATAAAAATTTTGCGATTGGCGAAGGCGAAATTCTGGCAGAAGGTGGCGATGTCGCAATTCTAGCTTTTGGATCTTTTGTTTCGCGTGCGCTCAAAGTTGCTGAGGCTTTAAAAGTGCAGGGAATTAACGCGACTGTGGTCAATTTGCGTTTCGCCAAACCACTCGATGAAAATTTGTTGATCGATTTAGCCGGCCGTGTCCGCAATTGGCATGTGATCGAAGATCACGTGTACGCTGGCGGACTTGGCGCCCGTGTTCTTGAATTCTGCGAACGAAAAGGTTTGACGGATATTCATGTTAATCGGCACGCGGTTCTGGACAAAATCGTTGAGCACGGTGATCGCGACAAAATTTTGGATTCTTTTGGCCTCAGTGTGGGAAAATTGACAGTGGCAATTACAGAGTGCATTGAAAAGGTGAAACTATGATTCAGACCGTAGGACTTGTGGTGAATAAGGATAAAGCGGGTTCAAGCGAATTGTTAGCAACGCTCGCGGAATGGTTGACGAAACGCGAATGTCGCATTTTGAGTTCTCAGTCCGAAGCTGTGGATCGTATTTTGAAAGAGGCCGATCTGATTATCTGCGCGGGCGGTGACGGTACACTTTTGCATGTGGCCAATCGTATGATTGAACGTGAAATCCCGCTTCTTGGGGTGAATTTGGGATCTCTCGGGTTCATCACGGAAGTCAAAAAAGACGAAGTGATCGAAGAACTGAAATCGGTTTTCGCGGGCCATTTCGATATTGAAGAGCGCTCGATGCTTGTGTGCAATGTTCGTGACGAAAAGTCAAAATTGAATCGCAGATTTCAGGCTCTGAATGACATTGTTATCAACCGGGAAGGCCTGACCCGTTATATGCGGGTCGAGATCCGTATTGGCTCTGAACTTTTTACTAGTTTTTCAGGAGACGGCGTCATCATTGCAACTCCAACTGGTTCAACTGCTTATTCGCTTTCCGCCGGCGGACCCATTGTTCACCCCTCGCTGGATGTGATGATTGTTACGGCAATTTGTCCACACGTTTCCAGCCTTCGCCCGATCGTGGTCCCGGGTTCTGAAAAAATTGTGGCTAAAGTGGTTTGTGACGATCCGCGTGAGCGAGCCTTACTTGCCGCGGATGGACAGGATACCATTGAAGTAGGGGATGATAGTGTGATTGAAATGACTCAAAGTTCCACAAAATTGAAATTGATTAAAAGCTCAAAGAGAAGTTACTTTGAAACTTTGAGAGAAAAGTTTAAGATACCTCTTTAGGCGAGGACAGAAAATGGATCAACGTTTTACTCAGAAATCAGGAGTTCAGGTTTTTAGCGGCACTGAGCTGCTTTTTAAAGGCGCTTTGGAAGCGGGTGTTAGCTTACTTACGGGCTATCCCGGTTCTCCGGTTGCCGATTTTTTTAATATCGCCAAACAAGCGGATGATCTCCTGAAAGAAAAAGGAATTCTGCTTCAAATCGCCAACAACGAAGCTCTGGGCGTCGCGCGGTTGAACGGTTCGCAGATGTCTGATCTTCGCGGACTTTGCGTAATGAAGAGCGTTGGGCTTCATGTGGCCTCGGATGGACTGGCGCTCGGCAATATGGCAAAGACCGGCCACACGGGCGGTGCGGTTGTGGTTGTTGGGGACGATCCGTGGTCTGACAGTACGCAAGTTCCTTCCGATTCGCGTTTTCTTTCCAAACATTTGTTTATGCCCATCATTGAGCCGGCAACTTTTCAAGAAATCAAAGACTGGATACGGCTTTCGTTCGAAGCCTCGCGCGCCGCCAATCTTTATATCACGTTTATTATCACGACTAATCTTGCTGACGGCGGGGGAACCGTGGAATGTAATCCCAACGTATTCTCTACCATTAATACGAAAGACCGTATCAGCATTAACACAGAAAAAATCCCTGTCGAAGAGACGGTGATCCTTCCGCCGCGCACTTCTCAGCGTGAAGAGAACATCAAAGCACGTTTCGCGGATCTGCATAAATTCGTTCGTTCACAACAACTGGATAAGATTTTATACCGTCCGGCATTAAGCAAAAAACGCCGGTTCGGGTTCGTCACGTCGGGACTCGCTCACAGTTATTTGGAACATGCGCTTCGCGAGCTAGGGATGACGGGACAAATTCCAATCCTGAAACTTGGACTGACGTATCCGCTGGATCCCGAAACTATTTTGGAGTTTTCGAAAATCGTTGAGGAGCTATTTATCGTTGAGGAAAAACGTGATTTTATCGAATCTCAAATCACGCAAATATTGAAAGACGCCTTTCAGTACGAGACTATCACCTCTATGCCGAAAGTTTGGGGTAAGAAATTTCCGGACTCGCTTGCTGGTATTCCCGAAACCCGCGGCATTAACACTTCGATATTAATCGAACGCCTTGTGCCGCTTTTCCGTTGGATCAAAGACAGTGATTTGCCGAAACTGGATCAAGTTTGGGACGGCGAGCTCGGGTTGATACAAAAAACCGCTCAATTTGCTGTTCGCATTCCGCGCCGCACACCGACATTCTGTCCAGGGTGTCCGCACCGGGATTCCTCCAGCGTATTTCTCGAAATCAAAAAAGATTTTATGAATTCCGAGTACATGAAAAAGAATCACAACTCAGGGCCGGTGGACTTACTGTTTCATGGAGACACCGGTGGGACCGGGAACAGGTGCTGGTATCGATCGTTTTATCCAGAACAAGCAGGTTGTTTTTATGGGCGACTCCACATTTTTTCACTCCGGCATGATCGCTATTTCCGACGCGCTGAAATACGGACAGGATATTTTGATTGTTATTTTGGATAACGATACAACAGCCATGACCGGCCATCAGCCGAATCCGGGACAGAATGTTGACATTCTGGGGAATTCCACGTTTAAACAAAATATTGAATCCATCGTAAGCGGTATGGCGAAAAATGGGGAAGTGCCGGTTTATCGTGTGAATCCTGAATACCGGGACAGTTACCGACATTTAATGGAAGAGACGGTGCTGAAAAAAGGTGTCAAGGTGGTGATTGCTGACAAAGAATGCGGTATCACCTACGACCGCAAAGTCGTTCGCGCTGAGCGGGACGTAATCAAAAAAATCGGCTATATGCCCGAGAAAAAATTTGTCAACATTACTCCGGAAGTCTGTGAGTTCTGCTTGGAGTGTACGAAAACCACCGGATGTCCCGGTTTGACGATTGAAGAAACTCATTATGGCCCCAAAATTGCCACCGATCTTTCACTTTGCAAATCGGATGGTGCTTGTTACCGCGTAAAGGCGTGCCCCTCTTTTGAAGAAATTACCGTGATCCGGAAACAAGCTCCCGTACGACCCGTCGATTCAATCAATTTTTCAGATATTCCCGAGGCCAAGCGCCGCACTTTTGACAAGGGTTGGTCCGTTTATCTTTCCGGAGTCGGTGGTATGGGTATCGGTCTTGTTACGGCGATTTTAGTGAGGGCTGGAATGCGCCAGGGATATCGCGTCAGCTTTGCGGATAAAAAGGGTCTTGCCATTCGAAACGGCGGTGTGTTCTCACACGTAACGTATACGCGAAATGGCAACGGAATTATTTCTCCGATTATCCCGTACGGCAAGGCGGACCTGCTTTTGGGGATGGACATTCTCGAAAGCGTGCGCAGTCTGGATCCGACGCTCACTCAACGCATCGGTAGTCCGGATTTTACGACGGCTGTGATCAATACCGAGAAAACGCCAACTATCACCATGCTGCTTGGAGAAGATAATTTTCTGCCCGCTGAACTTGAGGAGATGATTCGTCGTGCAACAAAGCGTGAAACATATTTCGGCGCGAATGTTTCGGAGGTAGCCCAGCGCATGCTTGGCAATACGATTTATGCCAATATGATGATTCTGGGCGCTGCGTATCAACGAGGGGAATTGCCAGTCGATTTTAAGAATCTTGAGTGGTCCATTCAAATGACCGTCCCGAAAAGCGCGTTTGACGACAACATGAAAGCGTTTAATCTCGGGCGAAAAATCGCACTTAATCCTCAGGTTTATGCAATAGAAGCCAAATTGGCCACATACTCGGAAATGCTAGACGATAAAATCAAGATTCTTTCGAAAAAAAGTAAAAGACTGGCCCGGGAATATAAAAAACGGGTGGAAGCGCTGGTGGAGTTTCTAAAACTGGATGATACTATCAATCTGCAAATTGCCCTGCGCGCTTATGATTTGATTCAATTCGAAAATCTGAAATATGCCCAGAAATATTTTGATAAAATCAAAACGGTTTATGTGAAAGACAATTCCGAAAATGATTATCGAGTCACAAAAGCCGTGATTCGTTATCTTGCCAAAGTGATGCTCATCAAAGATGAGGTGTATGTGGCGCATCTGTTGACGAGCGTTGAAAAATACCGACGTGATCTTGAGCGCTACGATGTTGATCCAAAACGCGGCGACAAGGCAGTCTATGAGCACATCAATCGTCCGCAATTCACCATTCTGGGGTTTGATTTAGAATGGAACATGAGGACGAAAGATTGGATGCTGAACATTATGAAGCATTTTAAAATTCTGCGCGTGTTGCTGCCTGCTTGGCATGCTAAAGAAAAAGAATTTCGCGACTGGTATATCGGTTTGGTGGATGCTTTTTCTCCGGGCGGGACAGTGCGTTATGAGTCTTACGTGAAAATTTTCGAAATCCCCGAAGAAGTGCGCGGTTACCGAAAGGTGCGTTATCCCAAAATGGCCGAAGCCAAGCGGAAAGCAGAAGATCTTTTGAGTGGCAAACCCTCTTCCGTGGGAGCCGGCGTCAGTTTTTTTCGGGAATTACAGCAAATTCTATAAATCAGAAATGACCTCCAATATTAAAGTGCGTTTCGCGCCATCGCCGACAGGACATCTTCACATCGGCGGAGTCCGCACCGCGCTCTTCAATTATCTTTATGCCCGCAATCAAGGCGGCCAATTTTTCCTCCGCATGGAAGACACCGACCGGGAACGTTCGGAACAAGTGTACGCTGATGAAATTATCTCGAGCATGAAATGGCTGGGGCTTGAGTGGGATGGAGACGTTGAGCATCAGACTTCCCGGGTTAAACGATATCAGGAAGTGGCCTCTAAGCTGATGGCTGAGGGAAAGGCCTACCGGGTTGATGACGCGACTCAGGCCGTAAAATATAAAATGGTGAAAGAGTCCGTGGTGTTTCACGATGTGATCAAGGGCGCGATTCAATTTGACGCCAGTCTTTTCGATGATTTGGTGATTATCAAATCTGACGGAATTCCCACGTACAATTTTGCCTGTGTCGTTGATGATCATGATATGGAAATTACTCATGTGATTCGCGGCGAGGATCATATTTCGAACACGCCGCGGCAAATCGCGGTATTTAAAGCGTTGGGCTGGCAGCCGCCAAAGTATGCCCATTTGCCGCTCATCATGGGCTCTGACGGAACGCCCCTGTCGAAGCGACACGGTGCCGTATCGCTCAAAGCGTTTGAGGAAGAAGGCTATCTTCCCGAGGGGATTTTGAATTACCTGGCTCTTTTGGGCTGGGGACCTGGGGGCAATCAGGAATTTTTTACCAAAGACGAGCTCGTCAAAAAATTTTCTCTAAAGCGTGTGAATACCACTGCCGCCACGTTTGATATCGACAAGATGCGTTTTATCAATGCGTGTCATCTGAAGAAAGTTTCGAAAGAAGAATATCTTCAGCGGGGCGCGGCGTTTTTTGGTAATTCGAGTGAAGAATTTAAAAGGATCCTGCTTCTGTTTCGGGAACGAATCAAAACCTGGAATGATCTCGCGCGCGAAGCAAATTATTGCCTCGAAGAGAAAGTCACGTTTGATCCGGCCGCAGTCGGGAAATATTTGAGTGACCCAGAAACCCTGAAAAGGTTAAAAATTGTGCTCGTCGCGCTCGAAAATACGGCTGATTTTACCGCCAAAAATCTAGAATCGGTGGTTCGTGACTCTGCGGCAAAACTTGCGATTGACGCCGCTGGCTTGATTCATCCTATCCGCGTGGCCATCACCGGTTTTTCGGTCAGTCCCGGCCTTTTTGACCTGATGGAAGTGCTTGGCCGGGCAAGGGTTTTGGCCCGTTTGGGCTCAGTCATCCAGAATTTTGGTAAGTTGCAAAGTTCCTAATATTTGCTACCATTTATATTAAACAACGAACGGACTCGTTATGGTGACCAAAGAATGTCTTTTCTGTAAAATTATCAAGAAAGAAATCCCGTCAAAAGCCGAGTATGAGGATGACGAGATGCTTGCTTTTGATGATGTTAACCCCCAGGCCCCCACACATATTTTAATTATTCCCAAGAAGCATATTGAACAAGTTGCCGATATATCGGAGACAGACGCTGAAATTGTCGGCAAGCTGGTTCTGATCGCCAGGAAATTAGCCGCGAAAAGGAAGTTGGAAAAAGGCTACCGTCTGGTGTTTAATAACGGCCCTCACGCTGGACAGGCCGTTTATCACTTACATCTTCATCTGCTGGGCGGACGAAAATTTGTTTGGCCGCCGGGTTGATCGATAGGAGGAAATATGGGATTATTTAAGAAACTTGCAAAAAACTTCAAGAAGCTGCTGAAGAAGAAGAAATCGGTCCCCCAAAAAAAATCAAAGAAAAAAGTTGTTAAAGTCAGGCCGAAAAAGACTGTCAAAACGAAAGCGAAGTCGAAATCCAAACCCAAAAAAACCGCTAAGAAAAAGAAAACGGTTAAGAAAGGCCCAAGCCTTCCCAAGAATTATGTGAAGTTGGGGCTTGTCACCCACTATTTTCCACACGTGGAGGCGGGGGTGATCAAAGTCAAGAAAGGAACCATTACAGTTGGCGATGAAATTCACATCAAGGGCGCGACCACGGATTTTAAACAGCGCGTCGAATCGCTTCAGATTGATCATGTGCCGGTTCAGTCGGCAAAGATCGGGGCCGAGGTCGGTTTTGGGGCCAAAAATCGCGTCCGTCAGCATGACGCTGTTTATCTGGTGAAACCGGTTTAGCCGTTATGAATCTTATCGAGATGCCGATCGGCAATTTGGCAAAGGGCTACATCAATTCCATCATCGAAATACCTGAAGGATCCCGCAGTAAATACGAATACGATCCTCAGCTAGAAGTCTTCAAATTAAACCGCACGTTGTTTGCCACCATTCATTATCCCGCGCCGTATGGATTTATTCCTTCTACCGTCGCGCCGGATGATGATCCGCTGGACATTCTTGTGCTGACCCGGGAGCCCACTTTTACTGGCTGTGTGATTGAGGCGCGCCCGATCGGCGTGCTGACGATGCGTGATGAAAAAACGCTCGATGAAAAAATTATCGCCGTGCCGCACGCAGATCCGTTTTATTCCCGAATCAAAGATTACGAACAGCTTCCGGGACAACAACTGGATGAAATCGAGTATTTTTTCAACCGCTACAAAGAACTTGAGGGTAAAGAAACGGCAGTGTTGGGGTGGGGAAATTCCAAAATTGCGTTTCAAATTATTAAACGTTATTTCGACGCCTTTTTGAATGGCGCACGGCCGAAAGGGATGAAAAAAGTAAAATGATGCGGCGATTGCTTTATGCTTTATTTGTTCTGGTTTTCGCTTTTTCAGGTGTTGCCATGGCTTCCTCAAAACGTGAAAAGCTTCAAGACCGGGCGACAAAACTGGAGGGGGAAATTGACAGTCTCGAGCTCTTGATTCACAAAAAAGAAGATATTCTTTATAAATATGAACACGACCAAAAAGTTCGTAATGCGTTTGTTGAAAATAACATAGATCCCGAAGATAAAGTTAGTGCCGTGAAAAAAGATCTGGTATCACTGCATGGGGATGTGGATCGAAAGAAGAAGGAGTTGGACAAGACCTATGAGGAGCTAAGGCCAGAATCTCAGCCGGATGCTCATTATCATCCCAGACAGAAACCCCCGCGTTTGAAATATCCTTACCGGAAGTAATTCCTTAAAATACTTTGCAAAACTTGTAAATATAAGCAGATATGCTATATTTCCCCCTAAATTCCTCTAAGGGTGGATCTCGTTCGAATGCAATCACAGCCAGGAAGGCTCGCAAAATTAAGCCAGCGTATTGTTGCGTTTGCGGTCATTGTGTGTTTTTTGTCCAACACCATCGCTTACGGCAATCTTCCTTCAGAAGTCCGTGTTGAGCCGCTTCCACAAATTCAAATTCCCGTTGAGTTAGGTGCCATCGAATCCGCCTCGCTGGCTCATTCTGCTGACCGCCCCTTTTTGATTCATATTCAAGATGCTCACGGAAATCCTTCTGGACAAAGAAATACCGAAAAAATCATTGAATATCTTTTCAAAAATTATGGAATCACAACTGTTTTTGTTGAAGGCGCGGTCGAGGAGCTGGATTCCCGGTATCTCCGATTTCTTCAAAATCCGCAGCTGAACCATAAGCTCATCGACAAATTGGTTGATTTGGGCGAAATCACGGGCTCGGAGCTTGCCTTGAATACGAAGGGACTTCATGCCATTGGTATCGAAGATGCCGCGCTTTACCGGAAAAACTTTGATCTTTTCAGGGACGTGATGCGTCATGAAACCGAATCGAAAAGAAATTTGGAAACAATCCGTCAACAGCTGGACCGGAAAGCTTCTCGGGAGTTGAAAAAAGACGCGTTGATTCTGTTGCGGGAATATTTGGACTTTGACCGGAAGAACGCGAATTGGTCATCCGTGACGGCAGATTTGAGCCGTTTCACAAAAATGTATCTCTATCGTGATTTGGCGGATGCCAAAGAACAAATCGAATTTCCCAATTTAGTCCGTCTGTTTCAGCTGAAGGCCGAAGAAGGGCTGATTGATTTTGAAAAAGCCAGCAAAGAAGAGGCTGAGATCAAACAAAGATTTGGTAACTGGATGAAGTCTCATCTTGAGAGGGGTGGCGACGAAGTTGACGGGGTGTGTAATTACCGTCATGTTACCGAAAGACTGTATCAATCCGCCGCGCCCCGCGGGTTCAAGTTCGAGAATTATCCCAATTTTACGCGTTATGCGCGCAACCGAATTTTTCAGTACGAAATCGAAAGTGCCCCGCTCTTTGAAGAAATCAAACGGCTGATGGAGTTGCTTCTTGCCGCGATGGTGTCTGAAAGTTTTGTTCAAGAAGTCCGAAATTTTCGCTTACTTCGCGGACTCGTGTCACTTGAGTTGACCCGAAAAGAGTGGGAAGAGCTAAAGGGCGGCCGGCCAATAGTCTCTCCAGCCTATTCATTTTATGCAGCCGCAGAGGCACGCGAAGACGTTTTTATGAAAAAAATTGAAGAAAAGCTTCGGCAATCGAAGAATTCCCGCGCCATTTTGATAACCGGTGGATTTCATACTGAGGGTCTGAACAAATATTTCAACAATCGCCAAATTCCGCATGTCACGATTCGTCCCAACGTTGACGGTGACAGCTCGAAGATTTACCGCCAATCGATGACGCGTGGCATCAAAACTTCCGGATTGGTGCTGGCCCAGCTGGCTCAGGGTCGTCCGGCGCTAGCGGCCAGCCTCGGAGAAACTGTCGTTGCCACGCGCATGGCTATTGTATCCGCCGCCGCGGCAAGTCTGGGGGAGATAAAAAAAGCAAAAACGAAATTTGAAATTCCTACAGATCCTAAAAAGTTTTTAGATGAACTTAATCTTGGCGGCCTGAAACAGTTGTTTGAAGACGCCAGGGAAGCGATGACCTATTCGGAAAGTGAGCGTCCGCTGGATTGGGAAATGAAACCTGGCGCGCTCTTGAATATTGAAACCGGAAAAAAATTGGCGGTGGTGGGGGATATGCAGGGACATTTCTATCATTTAACCTCGCTGCTCCGCGAGCCGGGCATTCTCACGGGACTTCAGGATGGCGGTCTTCACCTGGTATTTTTAGGCGACCTGATTCATCCTTCAGGGGATTTGATGAAACAAGAGGACGCCCAGACACAAACCCTTGCGACGCTGGCGCTTTTTATGAAACTGAAAATCGGCTTTCCCCGGAATGTGCATGCGGTACTTGGCAATCATGAGTTGTCGCATATTGCTGGAAGTCAGGTCGAAATTTTAAGAGCCCCGCCTGATTCCAAGATAAAACAATCTCAGACATCGGATTTTGAAAATTATATTAAGCAGCATTATGGTTATTTTGAAGAACATGGCCCCGCAATTTTAATTGCGATGTCGGATTTTTTTAAAAGCTGGCCTATCGTAATCCGCGCTCGGATGGGTGATGAGCATGTCATGCTGGTCCATGCCAGGCCCTCCTTTAGATTAAAAAGCTGGAATCAGATAATTAACTTGCTGAAAGACGGTTACTTTTACAAAGAAAATCATGCGCTGTACATTCTCCTTTTTCTCCGAAAGTACGATGCCAATTTTTTGGCGACCTATCTTTCCCGGATGAAACTGGCCGCTTTATTTTCTGGCCACACTCCCCCGAGGGACGATGTGGCAAAAAAATTCGGATTTTGGGGATTGAAAGAAAAACGTTTCAGCATTTTCGGCGCCAATTTGATTTTGGACGCACAAGAACGTCCGGATTTTGGATATGTCGTTCTTGACATGAACCGGGATTTTCCTCGCAACAATGACAGAAGCGTTGCTTTAGAGTTGTTGAAGGACCCTGAAGGCAAGAGTTCTTTCCGTATTATCCGAACAGAGCTTTCCAAGGCCGATCAGCTGCTAATCGTCGGCATGGCTTTCCATGAGCTTGCCGGATGGCTGAATCCCATTCATACCCATTTGGGTTCTATTTCGAAGTTCTTGCCTCTCGAAGGAATATTTAGTGTTGGGAAAGAAGTGCAATTGAGAAAGATTCATCAAGCTGGTTCCAACCTGGTTTACCGATTCAACAATGATCTGAGAAAAGAGGAGATCGAGCCAAATCCGAATACAAAAGTGGACGATTTTTTCAAAAAAATCTGGAGGATTCTCCTGAATTTGAGTTTGATGGTTCGTTTTGCGAGGGAGGCGCAGCAGGATTTGCCTAAAAACCTGCTGCTGACCACTATCGAAATGCTTGTTCTCGAAAAAATTGCGGTGATTGTTTTGTTGGGCGAAAGTCTTGAAGAGTTGATGGATGTGATTCGGCGTTCCAGAGCAGCTAGGGAAGTGAACGAAAAATTTGTAGATGTCAAAAAAATCGTTTCAATCACCCGGCATCTTTATTTAAACAAAGAAAGAATTAATGCGGAAGCCGAAGGAAAAACCGAGAGCTCTTTTGACATCAAGGTATCTATTCCTGATGCTCCGCTTCCAGTTCGTGTTTCCAAATTGGGAATGATTTTTGTTCTGGGTAATTTAATCCGGAATGCGAAAAAACATCATGCGACTGAAGTAACTATCGAGGCCGGTCATGACCCAAACACCGACAAGGTGGTGTTATTTGTCGGCAACAACGGTGCTCCCATTAATTCCGAAACAATTCCGCAGTTATTCAAAAAAGGCAAGTCCGATGACAAGACGCGTCCGGAAGCCGGGGTGGGGCTGAATTTATCCAAACGACTCATCGAAAGTTACGGCGGAGATATGTTGTTGCTGACTTCCGGAGGACAGGCGCCCATTTTTAAAATCGAGTTTCCGTTTGCGCGGGTTCAGGGCTCCAGTTTGGGTGCAGTCGGGCTTTCAGGAACGGCAGTGGCGCTCGGCGGAAATGCCTTCATTGCTGAGTCTGGACCGCTAAAAGATATTCGCACAGATGAGGCGCAGTACCGCAACGTCAAAGAAATGCTCCGGCGCGTGCTGCGGCTTTACCGGCCCGGAACTCCGCTTTTGATTACACACGGTAATGGTCCGCAAGTCGGCGACCTCTGGCTTGAAAAAGAAAAACAATTGAAAGCCGGAGAGATTCAGCAAATGCCGCGACTGAATGAATTGGTGGCTGAAACTCAGACCGAAATTTTCAGAAAATATATTTTACGCGCCTACGAAGAAATCAAAAAAGATGAGCTTCCGAATTTGCCGGAAATTTATCTGAATCCGACCCGGGTGATTGTAAATCCAAACGATGAAGCGTTTCATCATCCTGACAAACCCATTGGTCCATACAATTCAGAGGATCAGAAGAATGCTTTGATGGCAGAAAAAGGATGGCAGTTTACGTATGTTCCGGGAAAAGGCTGGCGCCGGGTGGTGGCTTCGCCCAAACCGCTTTCAATTTTTCCGAAAGATCTCCAGGATATTCGCGAAGCCCTCACGGCCGGAAAAATTGTGGTGGCCGTGGGTGGCGGCGGAGTGCCGATCCGCTACCGAGAAGTCGATGTGATTGAAGCGCTGGAGGGCGTGATCGACAAAGACCGCAGTTCCGCGCTTCTGGCGAAAGAATTGAATCTGAAAAATCTTCTGATTGTGACCGGCGTTCCGCGTGTCAAAGTGCAGTTCAAAAAGTTATCCGAAAAAGAGTTGGTTCGTCCCTCCGTGAGCGAACTCGAAAAATATTATAAAGAAGGGGAGTTTCCTCCCGGCAGCATGGGGCCCAAAGTGGAAGCCACGCTGGCTTTCGTTAAGGATGGCGGCGCGCGGCGTGGAATTATCACCGACGCGGAACATATCGAAAAAGTTTTTCAAAATGGCTCCGATGCGGGGACGGTGGTCACAGCCGCGCAAAGTTTGGGGGCCAATGAGGGAGAGGATGAACAAGAGCTCATCAAACACTTTATTAAGGTCGGCCAGGCATTAATTGAAATATCGCCGGCTGTTGTTAGTAATGCCACGATTAATCGCATTCCCGAAGTTTTTGGAGCATTAGTTCATAGTCCCAGTTTTACAACACAAATTTGCGCGTCGGAACCGAATAAGCCGGTCAATGAAGCTGTTCATCAACAAGAGGCGGTTCTTAATCAGAAAAATTTTGAAAAAGCCATGATTCGATTATTTGGCAACCTTTCTTGGGATGCCAAGGAAAGTTTTGAGGCATTATTGGATCAAATGGTGCGGCTGATGGGAAAATCATTGAATATTTCTCATCCTCTGGTTAGCAAAATCGTGACTCATTTTTTCCCCGTTTCTCAAGCTTCAAGTCTCGGAAATTCTGAAGAAAGCTTTTCGCGAAGAGAGTTTCTGGCTCTTATTGGCGTGGCGGCCGCTTTTGCGTTTGCCGGGAAAATGCCGGTGCAGGAACCTAAAGGAAATTATCGATTTGCCCCCGAGTTTAAAGCGGAAGATTTGATCGGCAAAAAAGAATTGGCGGATGCTTACCTTCGGAAATTGTTGTATTGGGAGGGACAGTTTCATCAGCCGGGAATTGCGTACAACGCCGGTTCCGGACTGACTTATGACGGCCATTCGATTGATTTTGAGACTGGTGAGTTGCGTGGTGGCCCAAGAAATTGGAGCGCGGCATCTAAAGAATCGCTTCAAGTGGCGCTGGCGGCACTCGCGGTGCTGGGGGAAGACGACCGGGTGAAATTGTTTATGTCCCCGGATAATCTCGCGAAGGCCGAAGCCCGGGCCGTTGACATTCTCACGAAGAAAATTACGAGTTACGAAAAATTCAGTCGCACCTACCCCGGTTTCGGCGGTTTTCTGCCTTGGTTTTTAGTCAGCGATGGTGGAATGCAGCCTACGCGGGACTGGCAGGATCGCGTGCCCGCGCTCGATAACGGCCAGCTGGCCTGGTCGCTTTATGCCGCTTATCACGCGCTGGATGCGAAAGGTCACAAAGATCTAGCGGCACGTTACAAAACCCGGTTCGATATGATGGCTCAGAATGCCGTCACGATGTTCTACGAGGGCGGCGGAAAAATTCGCGGTGAGGTCAAAATCAAAAATGTGAATGCCGCACCTTCCCAGGAAAATTATTTGAGCAATACGAATTTTCTGGCAGACCCTTATGAGGGTGAGCTCTTTACCTTCTTCATTACTCTTTTTGGCCGATGGAAAGACGCGAAGGAAGCGGACAAGGTTTGGGCCAATCAGCGTCCCAATCTGAAGCCTTCGGATTTCAAAACGCCTCAAGGCCGACTGACGACACTCAAAGGATTTTGGTTTTCATCGCACGAAATGTGGAAATATTTAATTCTTCCGTATACCGATGACCCCACAGTCCGTCAGATTTTTGAAAATGGAGAAAGGGCCAGAACCTGGAATTCGGCTCTGAATAAAATTCCGGGACTTTTTGCGTCCGCGCACGATGTGGTGACTGGCAATCAGAATCCCGCGTATCTGGCAGAGTCCGGAATTCCGGAGCTCGCGCTTCAACCCGTCAAAAATAAAAAAGTGGTGGCGCCGTACGCGGTGTTTCCGGTGATGTTGGCCGGACCCTCAGGAATTGCCTTGGCCTGGCTTGATGTGATGCTCAAGGGTCCCAAAATGCAAAGCCGTTTTGGCACTGTCGAGTCGGCGAGTGTGGACGGCAACGCCATCGCGCCGCTTTTGACGTGGGACGGAAAAATGACGACTGTGCTCGCGGCGCTCGGGGGGATTCATGCCCAAATTGCTAAAGCGCTGAAAGCGGACGGGAAATACGACGCGTTTCGCCAGATTTTGAAACGCGAATACGGATCCGTTTTTCCCGCGGTCGCCAAAAATGATATTCCATTTGCCTCGCCGACAGCTTCTATTCCCGAAGCCATGCCCGATTTTAATTCCTCCGGAAAATCTTTGGGTTCGTCGGGAGCAAGATCAAATCCAATTTCCAATAAAGAAATTTCTGAACTGTCGCGCTCCACCAAGAACTCGCCAGCCGACCCGCAAGCGGGCATCCCGGCAGGCGGCGCGAGTTTGGGTAAGGATTTTGAAGGGGATTTAACTGATGTGTGGAGGTTGCAATCCAAGACGCATTTCGTGAAATCCGACAAGACTTTTATGCCCGCATTGTGGTGCCAAGATGAAAATGTGATTACCGAACCATCTGCAATCACCCGGATTCCTGTTGAATTGGAAAAACAAGTAAGAAAGATATTCGAAAATGCCAGCGGTGAGAAAAAACCCCGGAAGCAATACGCTGCGTTTCAGGATGCCGTATCAGATTTTATTCTTGCTGAAGAGGGGTCGGTGTTTTTAAAAGCGTTGACGTTAGCGGCGCATTTTCCGGTTACTCCCAATGATATTCAAGAGATACAAGTTTTTCTGGAGCTTCGCAATCCGGAAAAATGGAGTCAGTTGCGTATCGGGGAAAATTTAGCCACTGTTTCCCTGCAGGTTGTATTAATGGGCGGGCGTAAGATTGTCTTCACTTTGGTTACTGATCTGAAAACTAAACCCGTTCGAAACATCCAGCCCGTACTTACGGAGGGGGATCGTAAAACCGCGATGGTAACAGGCACCCATCTTGTAGACAATCAGAACAATTTATATTTCTTATCTCAGCCGTTTGTTTTGGATGACGGAGCTTTGGCCCGATATCTTTATGCCGGCGAATTGAATTTGATCAAGCGTGTTGTTGTTAAAGGTTATGCCCGTTCCCGTTATTTTGAGTTAGAAGCAGCGACGAAAAGAGTGGAGCGGGCCCGCGCTCAGTTGTTAACGCGATTATTTTGGAATCCTTTCGATCAAAATTTGTCGGAAGGAGAACGTGTGCTCGATATCGGCGTGGGGCAGGGACGGGACCTTGTTTATTTAGAGGATAAGACAGGGGAGGTTTCTCCGCTGCCGGAAAGCTTGGTTCAGAAAATGTCAGTCACGGATTATATGACCGGACCTTTGAAAGATATTCAATCACGTTATCCGCGAATTGAAACGATCGCTGGTGATTGGAGAAAAATTCCGAAACCAGAACATACGTTTAAACGTATTATTGGTTTTGATGCTCTAGGTTATATGACGGTTGCGGAAATGGATGATGTGTTCCGGGAATTCAGCCGCCTCATGGTTCCGGCTTCACCGGGAACGGAAGTAATGACTTTTGTCGAAGATGTGATGCCTTATCCCACACGTGTTTATTCCGGTTCGGCTTATTCTGAATGGGAAAAATTGAATGTGAGTGAAAAGGAGCGGCGGTTGGGCGGATTTGTTGAGGAATGGAAGAAACTAATTACGGATAAACTTGGAAAGCATGGCTATGAGGTAAAAATAGAACACGTTACTGAAAATTTTGTCGGTTCCCATCAGGCGATTCATGATAGAACGAATAACGAAAATGTTTTCATGACGCAAATAGACGGGGAGTTTGGGATCGGTCTTGATCCAAGTGTGCCAGCGGGATTAGTTCGTGAACAGTTGGATGCCCTTGTCATACATATATACAAAGGAAAAGCCGCTGTGTCTGGAACTGCCGCGGAATCTTTAAATCGCGGGGCTGTGATGACACGCCCGGAAGAATCGGAACCGGTCCGGAAAGAAAGAATTCGGATCACGCGCGAAATGGTTTTTGAATTGCTGCCCAATCGAGCGCCGCCAGCTTTGAAGGAAGAAATTTATCAAGCTGCAAAAAGTCATGAAGGATTTTCATTCGAGTCTGAATTAGAAGTATTTATCAGGAATACGTACGATCAGCGAACGAAGTCTTCCTCTAACGGTTTGAGTTTAGGTCAATCCGATTCAATCACTCCTCCCGGAAAAATTAAACTTCAAGTCATTCAAAATAAAAATGAATTGCCGAAGGACGTGGCAGAGCGGCTGGTTCAGGTGGTGAAGACGAAGCCCGATGCGGTGCTTGGCCTTGCGACTGGCGGGACGATGGAATCGGTTTATGACGAAGTGGTCGAGATGTTCCGCCGCGATTCCAGTATCGATTTTTCCCGTGTTGTTACTTTTAATCTGGATGAGTATTTCGGATTGAGTCCAGAGCACGTTCAAAGCTACCGGTATTATATGGAGGGGCATCTGTTTGCGCGGCTCCGGGAAATTGATCCGGCCCGGGCATTCAAGCGTGAGAGCACACATCTGTTTCGTGGTAAGACCGAGGATCCTAGAATAGAAATTTCAGAATATCTGGCGAAAATCCGCGAGAAGGGCGGCATCGACTGGCAGCTTCTCGGCATCGGCAAGGACGGGCATTTCGCGTTCGTTGAGCCGGCTCGAGAAATATCCGAGCTGACACTCCGCGATTTTAATGAGTTTACCGTCGGCTTAGATGTGGCCGAAGGCGAGCTTGGTCAGGCGATTTCCCGGGCTCTTGAGCTGCGTCTGAGGCTCAGAAGTAATTTGGGGAATTCTTCAGACTTGGTCGACGAACTTGCCAAATATCGTCCCGATGCGGATCGTGGAGACCTCAGAGCCGAATTGGATATTTTGGGCCGGCGATTGCTGGATCATCAGAACACCATCTTTTACATCCGTAATCTGACTCGTGAAAAAGCACAAGAAATTTTGGCCCAGATCCCTGCGCATCTCATGAAAAATCTTATTCTCAAAGACGAGGCTGAATTTTTCGAGCCGGGAGCCAAGCTGGTTCACCTTGCTCTGCCGACCATTCTTGATAATTCCCGGTATTTCACAAACATAAACTTGGTTCCGGTCAAAGCGCTGACGTTGGCCGGTGAGGTTCGCCGCGCGCGCGAAATTGTTCTGGTCGCGACGGGCGGGAAAAAAGGCGAGGCCATTCGCGACTCGCTCGCGAAGCCGGTATCGCCGGCCGTTACCAGTTCTGTTTTCCAACTTCACGACAACACCACATTTATTGTTGATCCTGACGCTGCTACCCTGATTCCGGAAAAAGTTCGTGTTCAAGCAGAAGCTCAGGCGCGCGCCGCAAGTCTAGGCGCAGAAAATTCCGCACGACTTCACGCTCAAAATCTCGCGGATCAATTTCGTGGAGAAGATGGGCAAGCCGGAATTATTGTGAGCGGTAAAAATGGGAAGGAGTACATTCTTTCCGCGGAGGCAATGACCGGCAAAAAAATGGTGACCACTGAAGCGGGACCCAAATTTGAAAATGACACAAACACGGAAGTGATTAAAATTTATGTTCACGAAAAAGGCCAGGGCGAAGAGTTGGGACAATTTTTCGGCAACGTGAATTTTGTGGACGGACAAAATATTATCAGTGATTTTTGGTCCGTGCTGAAGAAACCACAGGACCGTGATCAAGGAATTGGTTCTTTCGTGTTCGCGCGGATGGGATCGGCCCTTCCTCACAGGATGATTATTCTTCCTGCGATTATGATATTGAAACCAGCGATTATCGGCGCGCTGAACTCTGGATGGAAAATTCCCGATGCAGCAGTTTTAAAAACTTTGTTGGGACGTCGCAACGCAAAAGCCGGACTGACCGAGCATGCCATCATCAATGAAGGCGACAATTTCTTGATAGTCAGTAAAAAACCGGATCCAAAGAATCCGGGAGCCATCGCCGTTCCTTCCGCCATGTTTCGTCCAAGAAAAGAAAGCCATGAGCCAGAGAAATTGGCCGTGACGCGGGATATGCTGGCTGAACTTCTACCAGCAAAAACTCCTCCGGCCGTAAAAAAGGAAATTTTTGATCTTATCCGTTCCAAGGAAAACGGATTTTCCAACTCTGGGGAATTGGAACAATTCGTGAGGGATGCCTATGACCGAACAGTAAGCGGCGCGAGTTTAGGCACGGATTTATCTCGAATTGCCATCAGCGGCCTTGTGGGAATTTTATCTCCGGATGAGCGTACGCGAACAGATCTTCAAATGCATATTTCCGGATT
>JACROU010000066.1 GCA_016214265.1 Candidatus Omnitrophota bacterium | reverse complement strand
TGTCAGCATTCCGTTCAACAGCCTTACGGGTGTTCTTGATTTTGCTAATCCCGAGATTTGGAAAAATCCCGCATCTGCATTTGCTGATCTTGATGAGTTTGTGATTGTTTTTGAAGACCGCCGCGTTAGCAAAAAAGAAGGTGTTATTTATGTCGATAATATCCGGTTCACTAAAACAGGTAATCCCGGACCCAGTGCTATTGAATCTCCGAAACGGATTAAAGAAAAAACCCCCACGAAAATCGAAGGAATGGAGTTCGGGAAATTTCTAGTAAATCGGCTCGGAGGATATCCTAAGCAGACGGTTGTGAAGAAAAAATTCCAAAAAGATGACCGGGAATTTTTAATGCAGGTAGCCCGTGATACCTGGCGATTTTTCGATGAAGTCGTCGACAAGGAACATCATCTTGTGCTCGACACCATTCAGTTAGGTAAGGACGCCCCGATTTCTAAAGACGGTTGGGTGGGCAATTACACCAACATCACGAATGTCGGTTTATATTTTATGGCGGTTGTGTCCGCTTATGATTTGGGATTTATCGAAAAGAAGGATGCTGTGAAGCGGATTAAAGGCGCTATCGCGACGATGCGTAAGCTGGAGCATCATTCTAGCGGGTTTCCATATAATTATTACGATACGACCACACTTGAGAGAACCAGCTATTTCGTCTCATTTGTGGACAGTGCCTGGCTTGCGGCCGGATTAGTGGTCGCGAAAAACGCGTTCCCAAAAGAAGTCGGTAAGGAATGCGAAGATTATCTAAAAACATTTAATTTTGGATTTTTCTATGATTCGGTGGAACGGCAGATGTTCCATGGGTATTACGCGCATATGAATCAGTATGCGGACTATCATTACGGCGCGTTTTATTTTGAAACCCGTATGGGAAGTTATCTCGCTATCGGACGCGGCGATGTGCCGGTGGAGCGTTGGTTTCATACATTCCGCACGTTTCCTGAAAGTTACACCTGGCAATTCATGGAACCGGTGAACCGTAAACTGAAAAAAGTTTTTGGGGTTGAATATTACGGCGGATATTATGATTGGCAAAAACTGAAGTATGTTCCGAGCTGGGGCGGTTCATTATTTGAGGCACTGATGCCCGCAATGGTTTTGGACGAAGCCGGACTTGCGCCGGACAGCATGGGACTCAACGACCGCCGTCATGTCGAGGGGCATATTCTTTATACACTCGGGGAGTTGAAATATCCCGTTTGGGGCATGAGTCCGTCGGCGGTTCCCGAAGGCGGATACTCAGAATATGGGGACAAGCCCATGGGTTCGAAAGGTTACAAAGATGGAGCTGTCAGTCCGCATGCAAGTATTCTTGCCCTTGAAATAGCTCCGGAAAGCGTGATCACGAATATGCGTCGGTTGATCGATCTTTATGATATTTATGGAGAGTACGGATTTTATGATGCAGTGAATCCCAAAACGAAAACCGTGGCTTACCGCTATCTTGCTCTGGATCAGGGGATGATTTTTGTGGCGCTTAATAATTATTTAAATAATGGTGCTATCCGGAAGCGTTTCAATGAAGATCCGCTGAATTTGAAGGCGCGACCGCTTTTGACGGAAGAGAAACTCTTTGATCCCAATCAGGGGATGACGGTTTCGGCAAAACAAAAATAATCATGATCTCTCACACGGTAAATTCCTCGTGCGTTCAGAAGTTATTGTCTTATTCGCGGTGGGATTAGCTCAATGCCACTCAGACTTAAAATTCTATCTGATGAAATCAAAAGGTCGTAATGAAACGTATTTTGCAAGCTTTCTTATTTATCATTGGCATTGTGCTTTTCGCGTTTGTCATTAAAGCGGTTGGTTTCGAGCGTCTAACCGTAATTTTCCCAGCCTTGGCAGGTTGGGGATGGACTGTTTTTCTTTTCTATCTATTCATGTGTTTTTGGGATGTGCTTGGCTGGCGCATTCTTTTTGATCATCAATGGATAAAGAAATTGAATTTATGGAAGCTTTATTGGATCCGAATGGTGGGCGAAGCCGTCAACAATATTACCCCGTTCATTGATGTAGCCGGTGAATTTCTAAAAGTCGTGCTGGTTGAGAAACAGCTGCATGTTGCCAAAAAGAGCGCCGTAGCTGCAGGCGTTATGTCTCGAAGCGCACTTCTTTTTGCCGAAATTATTTTTGTTGTTGCAGGTCTTGCATTCGCAAGTTTTGTTCCATCCGTTCCCGGAATTCTCAGAGTAGCGCTTATAGCCGCTTTTATTTTTTGTATCGCGGCCGGGGTGTTATTGATTAGGACTCAGAAAAAAGGTCTTTTTATGACCTTGATTTCGTGGGTCGAGCACTTCGGAATTGATCCGAAAATATTCATCCGTTTCCATACTTCACTTCAGGTCATTGATCTTGAAATCGCAAAATTTTATAGGCATGAAGTAGGACGCCTTTGGGTCTCAATCGGATTGCATTTGATCGGATGGGTTTCCGGAGGTTTCGAGATTTTTTTTATGCTGAGACTTCTCGGTGTCGAAGTGAGCCTGTTTGAGGCAGTAATTTTAGAATCGATGATTCAGCTTATATGCACAGCTAGTTTTTTCATTCCTGGAAATCTCGGTGTTCAGGAAGGCGGTTTAGCGTTGATTCTTGGTGTTATGGGCGTCCAACCTTCACTCGGAGTTGCCCTCAGCCTTATGAAGCGAGCCCGGCAAATCATTTGGACAGGAATTGGATTTTTTGTCTGGGGAATTTTTCAGCTGAACGATCTGAAAACGGTTGGTACCAAGAGCTAGAACAATAAATGACTGACATTCGTAAGAAATTTAGGGATCCGATTTCTGAAATTAACGCCAGTTAAAAGGGGATTTAACAAGATGAACTTTGGTTTTGAATTTGTCATTATTGCAGTCATGCTGACCTTGAATGCTGTTTTCGCAGGCTATGAGATGGCTTTGGCTTCTGTTTCCCGGGCCAGGCTAATTGTTTTGGTAAGCCAAAAGAAAAAAGGAGCTGAAGCAGCGGCTTTCATGAAAGACAGGATGGAAGCAAGTCTTGCTGTTGTCCAATTGGGCATCACTCTTGTAGGCGCCATTGCTGCTGCCACAGGTGGAGCTGGCGTTGGAGAAACACTGGAACCTTATTTAATAAATGTGTTTGGCATTTCGCAAACATTTGCCGAAATAGTAGCTCTTACTTGTCTTGTCATCCCTTTGAGCGCTTTTACTATCGTCTTTGCTGAACTTATTCCTAAAATGTTTGCCTTGAATAACCGGGAATGGGTTTGTTTGAAGCTTTCACCCATGATGAAATTGTTCTCACTTATTGCCTATCCCATCGTGAGTGTTTTCGAGACGATTGTTAAAAAAGTTGTCCTGTTTGGCTCCCAAAAGATGAAAAGTCAAATAGGGGGAGGAGAATATACCAGTCTCCATGAATTAAAGGCGGCCGCCTCACTAGCCAGAGCTGCTCTTCTCATCGGGGCAACCCAGGAAAAAATTGTGCTGGCAGCTACTGAGCTTTCTCATCGTCCTATTTCCAGCGTCATGCTCCCAGCCTCCGAAATTTCAATGATTTATTTAATGGCCAGTCTGAACGACGCTTTAATCAAAGCGCATTTGGACATGCACACACGTTTTCCCGTTTGCGAAAAAGAGAATGATCCCGAGACGATTAAAGGCTACGTGAATTTCAAGGATATTGTGAATGCCATAAAGTTTAATCCAGAGAACCCTACTATCGAGGGTATTAGAAGACCGCTTAAAAGTTTAAGAACAAACATTTCACTCTCCGACTCCTTGGCGCAAATGATCACTGAGAAAAACCACATTGCCCTAGTCCGTGACGAACGTGAAAAAGTGGTGGGTCTGGTAACCCTTGAAGACATTATGGAAGAGCTTGTCGGAGAAATCGAAGATGAATTTGATAGGCTGCCGGCGCATATTCACCCTTTTGGTTCCGGTTGGATTATGGGGGGGGGAGTTCCCATGAATTTGGTTTTATCCACGATTCACCTTTCCATGCTAATCGATTGGCCCGCGGGCCGGACACCCATTCTTGCCGAATGGCTTATACTAAAATTAGGCCGTGGTCTTGAAGCGGGTGAGATAATCCAAATAGATTCTCTTCAAGTGACCGTGAGAAAACTTCGCCGCAAAAAACTTTACGAAGGAATCATCAATGTCGTCAAATGATAAAGAGCATCAGCACGAACATCATTCTCATTCTGATCATAGCAAACATGAACACGAGCAAGAACACGGGCATGGTCATACCCATGGTGTGATCGATCCTTCTATTCTTTCGACGGATCGTGGGATATGGGCTGTCAAATGGTCTTTCGTGGGATTGGCGATTACGGCGTTGCTTCAATTGGTTGTCGTTTTCTATTCGGGAAGTATCGCACTACTAGCCGACACGATTCATAATATCGGTGACGCAGCAACGGCCATTCCGCTTTGGATTGCTTTTGCGTTTGCAAAATTAAAACCGAGTAAGCGGTTCACTTATGGATATGGCCGGATAGAAGATTTAGCAGGGGTTACCATTGTGCTGATTATTTTGGCAAGTGCCGTGGTTGCCGGATATGAATCCGTAAATCGGTTGCTTCATCCTCAGATTGTCAAGCATTTGCCGGCTGTTATCGCCGCGGCTTTAATCGGTTTTTTAGGAAATGAAGCGGTCGCTATTTTTCGAATCAAAACTGGAAAAGAAATTGGTAGTGCCGCTTTGATCGCTGATGGATATCATGCCCGAGTCGATGGATTTACAAGTTTATCCGTATTATTTGGAGCCATTGGTGTTTGGCTGGGATTTCCTTTGGCGGATCCCATTATCGGACTTCTGATCACTATCGCGATTTTAAAAATTGTTTGGGATTCTGCCAAAGCAGTTTTTCTCCGGGTACTAGACGGCATTGAGCCCGAAGTGATTGAGGAAATTCGGCACGCAGCCGCCCATGTTCCTCAAGTGAAGGAAGTAACGGAGATTCGAGCCAGATGGATTGGCCACCGCATTCATGCAGAGCTGAATGTTGCGGTTGATTCAAAATTGTCTGTGGAAGAAGGACATAATGTGGCAAAAGAAGTGAAGCATCAACTTTTGCACCACTTGAATTATCTTTCAAATGCTGTCATTCATATTGATCCACTGAATGCTTCGGGAGAAATTCACCATGAGCATGGAACTCAGGGTCATGATCACCATTAATACCGACCTGGCCACGATTTTGTTAATCTAAATTCTTGGAAACTACCTTAAGATCTCTTCCTTCATCATTGGTAAGGGTAACATTCGCAACCGGACGTCCATCTTTAAGAGAGGGAACGACACTGATTGCGGCAAAACCTTCATTTTCTACAACAGCTTTGTCAGTAGCTTCACGGAGTGATACTTTTGCTTTTGACATCACCTCGCTTTGTGCTTTAGCAGCTGTGAGATCTTCACCGCTTGTAATAGCCTCAGTTTTAGAAACCTTGCCAGTTGTGTGATCGATAATAACCTCTGAAAATTTGTCGCCTTTCATGGTGTAGACAGAAAGTTGAAGTTTTCCACTATCCATCTCGAATTTTCCCGAAATGGGTTGGCCTTCAGATTCACTAGCCGTAAGCCCCTGAGCTAATTTTACATCAGTACGTTCCAGCGCCTCAGCAAGTTCATAGCGTTCTTGTTTGTTTTCGTAATTCTGCGCCCAAAGTATGTGCCCACCAAATAGACAAGAAACTGTTATTACCATCGTAATTACAGTATTTTTTTTCATCTTAATTTCTCCTTGGTTTACAGAATGAAGATTAATGGTGTTGCTAATAAATGTAACATTTGTTACATTGATAGTCAATGAGTTGGATTGTGTTCTCTTATTCATTACCAGCCCAATTAGGATCGAGCAACAGGGTAAACCTATGGCGTCGCTTGAAGCGCGTAGGGGCTATTGCTCATAAGTCCGGGGTGTATGTTCTTCCAGACCGAGAAGACTGCATGGAATCGTTTCAATGGATGGCCCAGGAAGTGCAGCAAGCACGAGGGAATGCAGCTCTGATGAAAATCGAAAAATTTGAAGGAGTTGCTGATTCCGAGTTAATTGAGCAATTTCGCAGCGCATGTAAAAAGGATTATTCCGAGATCGAGTCTGGATTAGATAAACTTGAGAAAGCCCTTAAAGGAAAGAATCTTTCCGCTAAACCTAGCCAAGTAAGAAGTAAGCTCGAAAAGCTAAGAAATCAATTCACTGAGATTGAGAAGATTGATTTTTTTCATTCGCCCAACGCAAAGCAAGTTCTTAACCGGCTTAACAAAATTCAGCAAAAAAGTTTCAGTCCTAAAACACAAATCGAAGGGTTGCCTTCATTCTCAATCTCAGAATATGAAAACAAAAAATGGGTAACCCGCCCGCGTCCTCATGTGGATCGTTTAGGTTGTGTTTGGCTCATTCGTAGGTTTATCAATAAAAAAGCAAGAATTCGGTATTCCAATACGCCAGAACCCGATGAAGTTCCCTTCGATAACAAGGGGGCATTATTTGGCCATTATCAAAATCTTTGTACATTTGAAACCATGATATCCATTTTTTCTTTAAAAGATCGTGGTTTAAAAGCATTGGCGGAGATCATTCATGAGATTGATTTAAGGGATGGGATTTATTTTCGGCCAGAGACTGAAGGAGTGACCTTGATCTTAAAAGGTTGGCTTCAATCGGGATTTTCTGAGGATGAACTAGAAGCTCATGGTATTGCTTTATTCGAGGGGCTTTACACATCATTAAACCGCAATTCAAGTTCTTCTTAAAAGAACGAGGAGATGGATGCTATGAAGAAAATGAAGTTTTTAAATGCAATTTTTATTGTATTTCTAGTATTTGGAATTTTGGGGTCGCAATCTGTTAACGCGCAAGAGACTCCAAAGATAGAAGCCAAGGTGGATCAGAAACAAATTTTTGAGAAAATTGAACAACTCATAGGTGCAAAGGGGAAGTTCAACGAAAAGGAAGGAGTTTTTAAAGTCAGTTTTCCTCGATCTGATCTGGATGTAAAGGTAGGAGGCGTAAAAATGACACCCCCCATGGGATTAACCGCTTGGGCAGCGTTCAAAATGATGGGAGATCATACGATGATGATGGGAGATATGGTATTGACTGAAGATCAAGTCAATCCCGTCATGAGTGTTGCGCTCGACAATGGGCTAGAAGTTACGGCCTTACACAATCATTTCTTTTGGGATTCCCCGAAAGTGATGTTCATGCATATAAGTGGAACTTGGAATCCGGAAGTTCTGGCAGCAGCAGTCGGGAAAGTATTCGCAAAAATTAAGGAAACCAGCGGAGGAAAAGGAGAGAAACCTTATTTTGAAATGGATCCCTCAAAAACATCGCTCGATCCTAAAAACATTGAGACCATTTTAGGCGTTAAGGGAGAAATGAATAGCGGAGTCTACAAAGTGACTATTGGTCGTACCACAAAGATGAGTGATCATGAGATGGGAAATACGATGGGGGTTAATACCTGGGCTGCTTTTGTCGGAAGTGATGAGAAAGCGGTTGTAGACGGTGATTTCGCAATGCTGGAATCAGAAGTACAAGCGGTATTGAAAGCACTCCGGGCTGCCAATATTAATATCGTCGCTATTCACAATCACATGACGGGAGAATCTCCGAGAATTATTTTTCTCCATTTTTGGGGAATCGACTCAACAACAAATCTTGCGAAAGGTTTGAAAGCGGCACTGGATACTCAACATTTGGAAAAAGCTTAATGTCAGAAACGAAACCTTCCTACACACTTCGCCAACTTATTCTTTATGCCTTGAAACTGGGCTCTGTTGGTTTTGGAGGGCCTGTCGCATTAGTGGGTTATATGTTTCGAGACCTGGTAGAAAAAAGAAAATGGATTTCCGAATCCGATTATAAGGAAGGACTCACCCTTGCCCAGCTTGCACCTGGGCCTCTCGCCGCGCAGCTTGCGATTTATCTGGGCTATGTCGATTACCATATTTTAGGAGCCACACTCGTGGGAATCGCATTTGTTCTGCCTTCTTTTATTATGGTGGTTTGTCTGGGGTGGCTTTACAAACTTTATGGCGGACTTGATTGGATGCGAGCGGTTTTTTATGGAGTCAGTGCCAGTGTGATTGGAATTATTGCATTCAGTGCTTATAAATTGACGGTTAAAACGATCGGGAAAAATTGGCTTCTTTGGGCAATCTACATCGTAATGGCCATCGTGACAGCAGTAACCGAATCAGAAAAAATTTGGCTGATCTTGCTTGGAGGTGTCATCGTTTGCTTTGTAGAAAATCCTCCTTTTAAGAAGCAGCCCAATCTTCTGGGTTTCTTAAGTTTATTTGCGATGCCGGTAACAGCGGCTGCAGTCAGTTCTCATCCGACGATTCTGTGGAAAATTTTTACCTTCTTTGCAAAGGCAGGAGCCTTTGTTTTTGGCAGCGGCCTTGCCATTGTGCCTTTTCTTTATGGAGGCGTTGTGAAGGAATATCATTGGCTTAATGATCGCCAATTTGTGGATGCGGTCGCTGTAGCGATGATTACTCCGGGTCCGGTTGTTATTACTGTGGGATTTATCGGTTATTTGGTAGCAGGTTTTCCAGGGGCATGTGTCGCCGCTTTAGGTACGTTCTTGCCGTGTTATCTTTTTACTGTTATTCCAGCGCCTTACTTTAAAAAATATGGTAAACGCCCTGCGATTTTATCCTTTGTCAATGGAGTTACCGCAGCAGCCATTGGAGCGATTACAGGAGCCGTGTTTGTGTTGGGGAGGAAATCGATTATTGATATTCCGACCGCTTTACTTGCACTCATTACGGTAATACTTTTATGGAAAGCAAAAAAAATCCCTGAACCTCTAATTATTTTTGGGGCTGCCTTAATTGGTTTGGCACTTAAACTTAGGGTTTCTTAATTTGTTATGAAGTGGATCACGCGTGAGCATGTCAAAGTAGACCGTGTTGCTTGCCCTTGGTTGATCAAGAAATTTATCGATCCGCAAGCGGAGTTTTTATTTGTCTCCGCCGATAAAGTTTTAACTGTTGCAGAGCGTGAAAAAGCAATTCCTTTTGACGTCCCAAATGTCGAATTGGGTCATCACGACGGGAAATGCTCTTTCGAGGCCTTCATTGAAAAATATAAGATCAAAGATTCTGCTCTCAATCTTTTAGCAAAAATTATTCACGGAGCAGATGTTAGCCGCGACCTTTATGGACAGAAGGAAGCGTCTGGCCTTAAAGCTATTGCAGAGGGATTCCGGTATTTAAACCTGAAAGATGACCATGAGATTCTTGAGAAGGAATTTATTGTTTATGACGCGCTCTACGCCTATTGCCAGCAAACGGTGAAAGGATCTGGATTATGATATTACTTTTGTTGAATAGCATTTTTGAATCGAGAAGCATTTGTTTTTAACATGGGAGGAGCAAATGAAAATAGTTATCATATTTCTAGCGATATTCTTAATAGGAGCGATTGCATTTGCTGATTCGAACATTTCTAATAGAACCGCAGTTGATTTTGACAAAACTTCAGTAGGTCAACTACCCGATGGATGGGTTGGGGGAGTGACCGGGCAGGGTTCGCCAAAGTGGTCAGTGGAAGTTGACACGACTGCTCCGAGCCAGCCGAACGTGCTGAAGCAATCCGGCGATGGGGATTATCCGTGGTGTGTCAAAAAAGACGTGTCACTAAAAGACGGATACGTCGAGGTCAAGTTTAAGCCAATTTCAGGGAGTGAAGATCAGGCGGGCGGTATCCTCTGGCGCTGGCAGGATGGTGATAACTATTACATTACGCGTGCCAACGCGCTGGAGGACAATGTGACGATCTATCATACCGTCAAAGGCAGGCGCCGTTCGTTTAAGAATATCAATATGAAAGTTACTCCCAATCAATGGCACACGTTGAGGGTAGATTTTGCGGGCAACCAGTTCAAAGTTACCTTTGACGGTAGGGTCGCCATCGAAGCTACTGACGACACGTTCAAGGAAGCTGGTGCCGTCGGCGTTTGGACCAAGGCTGACAGCGTAACATTGTTTGATGATTTCAACTTTGGAGAGACTAAGTAAAAGATGGAGTTCGAAATGCCAAAGAAGTATTTAAAGCATGAAGAAAAACATCGCTAAGAGCACGACAATATTTTTAGTATTCCTGTTAACATATCAATACACGGCTTTTGCTTACAGGCCTTTTGTATCAACGGATGCTTCAGTGGCCGAAAAAGGAAAAGCGGATATTGAGCTTGGGATGTTTGACATTTCAAGTCAAGACGATAATAAGGAAATCAAAGTACCCAGCTTGAGATTGAATTATGGTTTCATCAAAAATTGGGAATTCGTATATGAATCCGATCTTCAGATCTATGCAAGTCAAGAGGCAAGGAACGTCGAACTTATAGAACCGGCAGCATTTTTCCAAGGGATTATTAGGGAGGGTATTCTTCAGAAGGCAGCCGGGCCAAGCTTTTCTATAGAATTTGGCACTTTGCTTCCCTCAACTGTTAAGAATGAACGAAGTGCAGGCTTGGAAGGAATAGCAATTGTTTCATTAGAATTCTGGAAGTTCCTGTTTCATGTAAATTTGGGGATGGAATTTGACCGTAAGGATTTTGATCCTGGGATCATTTGGGGAACGATTATGGAATACCCTTTTGAAGGAAAATTTCGTCTTGTAGCAGAAATTAATGGTTCTGGTGTGGAAAATCAGAAATCTGAAAATTCAGGGCTCATTGGATTCATTTGGAATTTGGGGGCATACGATCTTGATTTCGGAGCCCGGAAGGGATTTTCACGCGCAGCGGACGATTGGGAACTTACAACCGGGATTACTTTTTCAATCTAGCGGACGAACTATGAGAAGAGTTTATCTTTTTTTTCTATCCTTTCTGCTTATTTCGAGTTCCAAATCTTATTTATCCTGGGCAGAAGAGGTCGTAGTCTATGTATCAGAAGATCAGGTTTTTTCTGAGCCTATCTTAAAGGATTTTGAAAAAGAAACAGGGATCAAAGTCAAACCAGTTTACGATACCGAAGAAGCTAAAAGTACAGGAGTGATGAATCGTCTGATTGCCGAAAAAGACAATCCCCAGGCGGATGTCTATTGGGCCAATGAACCCATCCGTGCCGTTGTATTAAAACAAAAAGGAATATCCGCCGCTTATTTTTCCCCCAATGCTAAAGATATTTCAGCTCAATTTAAAGACCCTGAAGGGTATTGGACAGGATTTTCGGCCCGGGCAAGAGTTTTTATTGTGAGTGCAGAAGGCGCAGCTCCTACTTCCATTCATGCTTATACGGATAAGAAATGGAAGAACAAGGCGGTTATTGCGAACCCTCTTTTTGGAACCACCACGTCCTGGATAGCCGCGCTTTTTACCGTTTGGGGTGATGAAAAAACAAAGAGTTTTTTGGATCGAATAAAACTTAATGAAGTTAAAATCTCAACAAGTAATGGGGAATCAACGACATTTGTTATCAATAAGCAGTTTGCTTTTAGTCTTGTTGATAGCGATGATGCCACCAATGCCGTAAGAAACGGTAAAGGGGTGAGGCAAATTTATCCCGATCAGGAGGCAGGAGGATTGGGGGCTCTTATTCTTCCCAATGCCGCAGTTTTAATTAAAGGAGGTAAAAATCCCGAGAACGCGAGAAAACTCATGGATTATCTTTTTTCACCCGAGACCGAGAGAAAACTCGCTTTTGCCGATTGTGCGCAGATTCCTTTGCATCCTGGTATCCAAACACCTAAGGATGTCAAAAAGATTGAAGAGATTCGTCCTATGAAGGTGGATTACGAGACGGTTGCCAAAAAACTTCAAGAAATTCAAGCCTATCTCAAAGACTGGGTAGGATATTGAATGACTAAAAAAGGGGTTCTGCTGCTTGTCGTCTTTATCTTCATCATCGTAAGTTTCCTTCCTGTACTCACCTTACTCATTAAATCTTTATTTCCTAATGGAAATTTTTCCATTGAAAACTATGTTGTTTTATTTCAGTCATCCCGGACATGGATTCTGTTGCGTAATAGCCTCTCTTTAGCAGTTGTGGCGACAGTCGTCACACTTTTTTTAGGAATCCCTCTGGGGATTCTTTTTTCAAAAACAAATCTACCCTTCAAAGAATTGTTCACGCTCCTTTTTACAATCCCATTTATCATTCCTTCCTACATGATTGCGATTGGGTGGTTTTACGCCCTGGCACCTCAAGGGATCTTGACTAGAATATTGGGAACGCATGTGACTGAAATCATGCTTCATCACTTTTTTGGTTTTCCGGGGGCCGTTCTTGTTATGACTTCAGTGCTCCTTCCAGTGGTGGTGATCCTTACCATGACTTACTTGGGGCTGGTGGATCCCAAATTAGAAGAAGCCGCCCGACTTTCAAGTGGTTGGATTCTAACGCTCAGGAAAATTTCTCTACCCATAATAAGTCCGGGAATTTTCCTTGCAGGACTTCTTGTTTTCGCGCTGACGCTCGGTGAATTCGGAGTCCCTTCTTTTTTACGTTATAACGTTTTTCCTGTGGAAGCCTTCACGCAGTTTTCGGCTTTTTATAATTTTGGAGCCGCCACCGCAGCGACAATTCCTCTCGGAATAATCATCCTCTTGATTGTAATCGTTGAACGATATTTCTTACGCAAAAGAACTTTTGAGTTAATCAAAGGAACGGGGAAAGAGGAGAAGATCACGATTGAGTTAAATCAATGGAAGGTGTCTATCTTGATCTTTGTGATTGTTTTTGCTGCGATTATTGTTTTTATCCCTTTGGGAAGTCTGATAAGCAAATCTGTTTCTCTTGTTGCTTGCCGAGAAACGTTTGTCCGCTCAATGGATAGTGTCTTGCGAAGTTTGGTCTATTCCTCAATAGGAGCTACCCTTTTGACCTTGTTCGGCTTTTTTTTGGGATATCTTTTGGAACGTAAAGTTTTTCATTTTGCCTGGGCTATTGATTCCATGGCCTTTTTTCTTTTTGCTTTGCCAGGAACCGTCATTGGAATCGGATTAATCAGCTTATGGAATAACCCGGCCACAAATTTCATTTATGCCTCAGCGGCCGTTATCATTCTAGGTTATATTGCTCAATACGCAGCTTTGGGAGAGAGAATGATGGCTGCGACCTACGCCCAAATTCCTACTTCGATGGAAGAAGCAGCCCAGATAACGGGGGTGGGTTGGTTCCGCAGATTGGTGGGTATCGTGGCTCCGATGGCAAAGAGAGGTTTGATTGCGACATGGTTGATAGGATTCCTTTTCTGTTCAAAAGACCTCGGGAGTACAATGATGATTTATCCGCCTGGACACGATACTCTGCCTGTTCGTATTTTTACCCTTATGGCAAATAGTCCAGAAGAGATCATTGCGGCATTGTGCGTTCTCATGTTGGGAATCGCTTTTCTGCCTCTTTGTGCTTTGGGTGTCATTTTCAAAAAATCTAGAGTGAAATCATGATTTTAAAAATCGAAAATGTTTTCAAAACTTACAATGGCACCGCTGCTATTTCGGGAGTTGAATTAGATGTCGAGAGAGGGGAGCGGTTAGTCATCTTGGGTCCTTCGGGTTGTGGTAAGACCACGTTACTTAGAATGGTTGCGGGATTTATTCAGCCAGATAAAGGAAAAATTCTTATTGAGAATAAGACTGTGTCTGACAACGGAAAATGTTTCGTGGAACCCGAGCACAGAGAAGTGGGAATGGTTTTTCAAGATCTAGCGCTCTGGCCGCATATGAATGTTTCGGAAAATCTCGCATTCGGATTGAAAGCAAAGAAGATTCCAAAGAGCGAGATAAAAAAACGAATTGATGAGATCCTTGAAAAGATGCAGATGATACCTTTTAAGAATAGGTTTCCTAAAGAACTTTCAGGGGGGCAACAGCAAAGGGTTGCTTTGGCCCGAGCCTTGGTGATGCGGCCAAAAATTCTTTTAATGGATGAACCTTTGTCGAATCTCGATTTCGAACTGAACCTTGCTCTCAGAAGGGAAATTCTAAGATTGCAAAGTGAATTTAACACCACTCTGGTCTATGTGACCCATGACCGAGATGAGGCTTTCTCTCTTGCGACAAGAGTAGTGATTATGGAACATGGGCAGATTCAAAAGATTGGGAGTGTAAAAGATATAGCAAACTACATTCTGGAAATGTCTAAGAAATTTTAGATCAATACAATTGGTTTGGCTTCGCCGAATTATTTTATTTTTTTGACCTCTTTTTACACCTAGTGCCCCGACCCTGAAATTATAGCCAATTGAAAGAGAGCCTCTCAATTGGTCAATCTAATTATTTTTCATCGAGGTATTTAAAGAGGGTAGACCATTTTAATGTTGAGGGTTTTTACGGTTTTTCCAATTTTATGAAGGGTGAGCAGAAAAGGTCTTAACATAAGTTATGCTTCAAAAACTCAAATCCGCCTGGAATCATTTCAAGATCGAGCTCAAAACATATCAACTGGTGCTTGAGGATAAACGAACCCCGCGCATAGCTAAATTTCTTCTTGGCCTTGCGATTGCATATGCTTTATCACCAATCGATCTTATTCCAGATTTTATTCCTGTCATCGGTCATCTGGACGATGTGGTTATTGTGCCGCTTTTAGTCGTTCTCGCATTAAAATTGATTCCCAAGAATATTATCGAAGATTGTCGGCTTAAGGCGAGAGATATATGAATCAATTGTTTAATTTAAGATCAAAGATTTCTTTCTGCCTCACTGATTAACTTACCGAGAGGGACTTTAAGAGATTTAGCGACTTTTCGGGCCACTTCAATGCTAATTGAAACCTTACCCGATTCGATAGAGCTCACATAAGTTCGATGAATATCGGCTAATTCTGCCAAGTTCTCCTGAGATAGGTTGAGCTTATACCGCCTTCTTCTTACAACACGTCCAAATTCTTTACTTAGTCCAGCCATCTTTCCCCTCGTATGAATTTGAGGGTATACTTGTATAATGTAGACGATATATCTACAGACGATCGTCTACAAAATCGTAGGTTAGGTTATTGTGAAGGGGGAGTGATGGCGAGAATTTTAGTTGTGGATGATGAGGAGCCAATTGCAAAACTACTGCGGAATATTTTAGAAAGCTTAGGACATAAGGTGGATATAGCTACAAACGCTCGTGAATTTATGAAAGCGATTCAGGGAACTCCATACGAGTTATTAGTGACTGACCTTATGATGCCCGAAATGGACGGTTTTATGTGCATTCAAAAAGCAAAAGAAATTTATCCTAACATCGGAATTGTGATCATAACCGGATCCGCGCCAATCGAATCAGACAAATATAAGAAGGCGAAGTCTTTGGCTCATCGGATTATTGCGAAACCTTTTAATCCTATGGATATCCAGGCTGCAGTGGCAACCTATTTTGAATCGAAAAGAAACCTGTGATTAAGTTGTGGCTATTTAAAGGTTGGTATTTGGTTTGATGATAGGTTTTTGGCAGTTAAAAGTGTATGTGAGTTCCTTGGAGGGACGTCCCATACACGCTCAAAACCTGGATCGATCAAAAAGGGTTGGTCCAGGTTTTTATTGTCCATTTGGGCTGAAACGAGATGAAGAATTCATTCTTTCAGGAGTAGATAAGCCTCAATTCCCAGTGCTTTTGAAATTTTAAATAAGGTAGGAAGCGAAGGAAGATCTACTTGAGAAGTCATTTCAAGTCTTTGCCAGTATTTGGCAGTGATATTCACCTTTTCAGCAGCTTGTTCTTGGGTAAGATCTAGTTGTGACCTGCGTTTTTTGAGGTTTCTTGCCAGAATTCGTTTAATTATTAGATGTTGTAGGCAATCACGGAAAGGGAGCCAAATCCGATCATGGCAGGAACCGGGCCGGCGGAAATGGTGTTTTTGAATTTGAGAGAGAAAAAGTAGTCGCAGTGCTGTGGAGTCTGTGGGCAACTCCGGAGGAGTTGTCCAAGCG
>JACROU010000063.1 GCA_016214265.1 Candidatus Omnitrophota bacterium | reverse complement strand
TAGAAGGCGTAACGCAGTCCTTCAAGTGTGATTTGACCTTTCGGCACTGCAAATAAATTGTTAAATGCCTGAGCTCCCCAAAGTTTATCTGCTGACAAATCATCTTTCGTAATTTTGTATGGCGTGATTTTTCCTTGCTCATTGATCAGCCCAATTTTTATGAAAGCTGTCTTTTCGGGTGTCGTCAAACTATCCACCAAACCTTGCAGATTTAAGAGGCTTGCCTGCAATGGCTCAGCGCCAGCTTCCACATATCCCTGCTCAACGGTGGCGACCCAGCTTTGACGGTAGGAATCAAAAAGCTTACCGTCAATTTCGAGTAATCCGGTAAGTCTTTCTCGCAATTTATCTACGAAAATGGACCGAATAGCTTTCGGGTCATTTTCCGGCTTTTTAGGATTTCTCATGACAGCGGCCATGCCGCCTATCGGGAATCCGTTGACGAGCAATGTCAGCAGCGCATTTCTACGCGTGTATTCTGTCATAGACGCTTCCGACATGGTGACCGTTTGCGGATCCGGGAAAATCCCGTCAGGTGAATCTTTCATCATTTCGATGCGGCTGTTGATGTAATCCCAGCGGCCGACATTGGGTCCAATTAACCAATGTCTCAGCACCCACATGATCGCCTCCTGATTGGAAGCGTATTTGCTGCGTTCATTGAGCATTTCGATTTTGATGGTGCCACGAGGAACTCCGATAATTTCCTCGAGTGTGCTGAGGAGTTTGGCCACTAAAAGCGCTTCTTCCGGAGTCTCAATTTTGGGAACGTAAAAATAAACGCCTGATTTTCGGGCTCTTAGTGAATCAAAATTGTTCAGGACGTGAATCACCAAAGCCGGAATCATGGCGGGCACCGGCTGTCCACTAATTGACAGCTGACGGGATTTTAAATGAAGTCCCGGCACGCGATGGAAAATCACCGGCCATTTGTCCCGCGCAATATTGATTTTGTAGTCTTTTTTCTTTTGAGTGTTTTTGTATGTTTTGCTGTCCCAAACTCCGGCAAGCAGTTCTTTCAAATATTCCCAGGCTTGATAGAGTTTAACCTCAAAATCATTACCGGCATCTTCCCAATCCCACATCCAGGAAACAGCCCCGTAAGCGCCTGTGTTAACGGCACCCATGGCCATATCCAGGGCATCCGCCGGACCGGTTCCTTGCAGTCCGGGACGAGTGACTTCTGCCGGGATTGGAACTTCCGCGTTTAGTTTCCACGCGTTGGCGGAATGAACTCCGAGGAAATTGTCGATCATGCCCTGACGGATTTCGCTGACGGTTAACTCTTTCCCATCTGCGTCCGGAATCGATTTAGCCTCAGGAAGAAATCCATATTTTTCTTCACCCTTGGCGACACGGTCAATCAATTTCGCCCGTTCCGAGAGAACGCGCTCGAAATCTTTCGATGTCTGTCCAGTAAGATAAGCAATGGTTTGTTCCACGCTAATGTCGCGGCCGTTGACCTTCTTCAGACCGAATAGTCCAGGAAATTGACGAGCAACGTCCCCACGAATTTCCAGACTGGAACCGCCTTCGTCATTGAATTGGTTTTCCGTGGACTCTTTGCCTTTGGCTCCGGTAACTGAAGTACCGCGGCCGAAAAGATTGTCTTCTCTTTCAACGCGAGTCACACCTGCGGCAGTTTGATGTCTTTCGAACCGTGATTTGATAGCCCTATACTGTTCGTATTGTTGAACATTCCGGACGAAACCGGCCACACCGCGCTTGATCAGCTGTTTACTGACTTCATACATCTGCAATGTGCTAGCGTGATCCTGATAAATCCGCCTTTCCAATTGTCCGGCAACAGCCAGTTAAATGATGGGTACAGATTCAGGGCAAAAAGAACTCCATTTGCCGCCGGATCTGCATTCACATTTTTGACAAGAGTTTCAGAATCTTTGATATTCGGGCTTTCCTGCTCCATCCACACCACATCCGCGATGCGGGCGAATTTTCTAAGACGGACAGAAGCATTAATGAGTCCCAACTTGTCATCGATTTGATAAAATCCTTCATAGGTCCTAACTTTGTCTTTATCCCAGTAAATTTCGATGCCATATTTTTCTTTAGCCAATTTTTCCATTTCACGGAAAGAAAGGGCTTCCTTAATTTTTAACGGGTTTGTTGCCTCTTCCCAGTCTTTTTTTAATTTCTCTTTATCCGATTTATCAGAAGCCAGCAGGGCTGCGGATACCGCCTGAACGTAAGTGATAGGCTTGGCTTTTTCGTTCCAAAGTTCCGACAATTTTTTAATGGCGGCAACTTCAAGGTCAATATTGGCGGGCTTTCG
The DNA here is from genome assembly GCA_016214265.1 of Candidatus Omnitrophota bacterium. GTDB lineage: Bacteria > Omnitrophota > Omnitrophia > Omnitrophales > JACROU01 > JACROU01. Next base: position 16,407 of record JACROU010000063.1, on the reverse strand, counting down.
ATTCCATATTTCTTCGATTGTGATGCGTTTACCTTCGTCATCCATAAGAAATGTTTTTGCTTTGAGATGAGACTCATCATGTTCGATAGTTTCCCGAAGATCCCAAATATCTCTTACGGTAAGAGCCACTGTTGGGTCTGTGGTAAGGCGGTAAACTTTGTTGGGGTTAATCTTATCCCCGTTATCTTCTTGTCCCCGCAGTTTCCAGACTTCTCTGATTTGACTCTCCAGATCTTTAAATTCAGAGGAGAGTCCAGACAGTCCTTTTTCATGACGTGCCATTTTGATAATATCCGCCAAAGAAGGAAGACTCTTGTGGGTTGTACCCTTGATAAAATAATGATCTTCAGCAGACCGATCTGTCTGAAGGAGTTTGGCGCCTTTGGCATCGGTTCGCGCAATAATGACCAAATCCGAATAAAGCTTATCCGCTTCTTTGCGGGCTTCTTTGAGTCTCTCAAAATGTTCATCGATAGAAACAAGTACTTTGCCAGCCATGTGGCCGCATTTTTTGAGTCCGTGGGCCTGGTCCTCCAGGTGAATAGACGCGGAATTGGATTCCACAAAAAGGCGAATCATTTCCTTGATCGATTGATGCCCCGTATCACCATCTGCGTAAATTGGAATCAGGTAATTAACAAGATGCGATTCTAAAAATTTCCAAACTTCTTCGCGGAGCTCATCGCGTTTCTTTTGTGAGGTGTTAGGATCATTTTTTAAATCGATGGCTTTTTGCACGATGTCGTCAAAGAAGCCCTGTAGTATTGTGTTCGAGTGAAATCTGAAATCATCCACGAAAATATTGATGTCTTTTTGAACGATTTTTGAGAATTCTTTGATAAAGTGCGATTTTCTTGCCTGGACATCAGATTTAAACTGCGTTCGGACTTCTCTAAATAAATCTTCAAAAACAAGATTGATCGTTCTCTGCATAATTTTGAAGCGTATGTCTTGATCGGCGTGTTTGTTTTTCAAGAATTCATAAATATCTTTGATGCGTTTCGGAACAAAATCCAACGGATACTTAGCCAAATCCGGATGTCCCCAGTGATGTGACATTTGCCAACCACTGAAATAAAGCCATTCAAATCCGGCCTCGGCAGCTGCGGCAGCGCTGGGTCCGTCCATCACACCGCCTGCAATCCCAAAACTTTCTTTTTTTCGTTTTGCGACACCGATGTTCCAAAGATCGTTAGCGCGGTCATTTTGAAATTCTGGAATTTCAATATGTTGAGGGGTTACATCGTATACTTCTTTCGGTGTCCATTCTCGATAATGTTCAATTCTTCCAAAACGTGCTTCGCGGTTCATTCGCTGATCGATTTCTTTGATTCCCCTTCTTCTTTTCGGGACGCGAGTCGTGTTAAGTATTCCCAAACTTGCCGCTTTGACGGTTTGCGCGTTCCAGGTTTTTTCGAAAATAATTCTTCCGCCTTGTGAGTCTCCGGCTCCGCCGAGAATACCGGCGCCTCCGCGGACTTTATTGATGGCTTCGATGAGGACGGGCTTAACTCCGTGCTCGAAGTCGACGTCGAGGGCATTTTGCTCGTTGGCCTGAGTGGTGGGAAAATAAACGGTTTCGCGCGTTTGCGTCGCAAGGACGGACTGAACGTATTCTGCTTCCCCACCCAGATTTTCGATTTTTGGTGCAATGAGGGCATAGTTATAGCCGCGTTTTTCGAAAAATTGGCGAAAAGGTTCGGAATGGAATCCGCCGGTGATCACAACGGCTTTGTCGACTCCCGTTTCACGCAGGCGCGCTTCGATATTCCGAAGCATCCAGCCGTCGCGTTCTTTGGCTCCACGATAAAAGTTGATGGCTTGTTCGAAGATTGCGGTTGGTGCGGCCAAATTTCCGGCCAATTTCTCGATTTTAATATTTTTAACCGCATCAAATTCTTCCGGTGTGAGTTCGAGTGCGAAAAGCTTTTTCACGAGACGCGTTTCGGTCATGAGCTTGAGAATCTGTTTTTCTTTCTTGGTCGAAGCCAGCCTGTCGGCGAGCTGATCCGAAAGTCGTGAAATCTCCGACATCAGCCTCTCCCCCGACAATTCATTTTGCAGCATGATATGTCCCATAAAATAACTGACATGCTGAAAATTCTTGAAGCTAAAATTTGATGGGAGATAAGAAACTAACCGCTCGAAGTCAAAAGAAGTTTCCTGGCTTGGTGACGCAGACAGAATGTGAGTGATTTCCTCGCGAAGTTCTCTGGGGGCTTTGCTTTTATTTACGACCCGAAGAAAATCAGCGCGCTCCTTCGAAAAATCGTTCATATTGATTTTTGTTTCAAACTGTTTGAGGCGGAATGCGCGGAACAGCATCGGCCAGTCGAGCTGAGAACCTGGATTATCGAGATCAACGCCCAAGCGTGCTTTGGCCTGGGTTTTGAGATAATTCATCCAATCGAGTATCGGAAGAGTTTTCTTTTTGAAGCTGGCGCTCTGTTTCAGGAAAGCGCGCAATGTGGGATTGAATGTCGACGCGGCTTGGCGATCGAGCGAAACATTTAGCTCGTGAACAAAAGCGTCGGTCTGCGCCCTCTTACGTATGACCTGAACAAAATCTTTGCCATTCTTGACATACGCTTTGGCGTTTTCAATTCCATATGCTTTGGCATCTTTCGCGTTCAGAAGATAAAGCTCGGCGCCTTTCGCGTAGGCCTTGCGCGCTAAATTGTCGGCGATCCGTTCGTTCAAATCCATGCGATTTGGGAAATAGCGCATCAGTTCGGGATGTAACTGAGAAACGCTTCCCTCGAGCAGAAGAGTTTTTACACCATAGGTTTTGTCCAAATGTTCGAGGATGGATTGAATTTTTTTCTGCGCTTCGTAATTGCCATGCGCGGTTTGAATATGAAAAATTTGAGGGCCGTTACCCGAATGAAATGATTGCACGCTTCCGAATTCAGCGGGTATCGTAAGCTCAAAACTCGAATTGACGAATGAATTTGCTGTAGCTGTGGGTCCTATTGAGGTCGCTCCTAATCCTTGAGCAAAACCGCAATTGGTCCAGATGAAGAGAATGGAAATTACCGTACTGACCGTTCGCATCCCTACAAATCGGTTTAAGTACATGATAGAAGTCCCTTTCGTAATGTAGTTATTCGAGTTTTTAAATGTTTTAGGGTAATGAACACAAAAAAACGGCGAATGGAATCATAAATTTAAAAGAGCAATAGGCTCTGCTTGGTACAAGCAACTACGTTTAGGCGATTCCGTCCGCCGCAGATCTCTCATCCTTGAGGATTTTCTGGATAATAATATCCAGAATTATCCACAAGCTCTATATTGAAGTCAATCTGAAATTTAGAAAATTTGAAAAGAACAGGGACGGTTCTTTAGAGCCGCCCCTGTGGTGTATGTTGCAGTAGATTATTTATTGCCCTTCTTCTTATCGTCATCCATTACTTCGTAATCTGCGTCGACGACGTCTTCTTCCTTCTTACCGGTGCTGTGAGCTTGTCCCTCTCCAGGTTGAGCTCCGCCTTCGGCTTGCTTCTTTTTCTGTGCCTCTGCGTACATTTTTTCAGCAATGCTGTGCGAGGCCTGAGCTAATTTTTCAGCAGCTTTGTTGAGCGTCGCAGAATCTTCGGCTTTCAGAGACTCCTTCGCCTCTTTGATTGCCTCTTCCACTTTCGATTTCTCGTCCGCGGTAACTTTATCGCCATAATCCTTTAGACTTTTCTCGACGGAATAAATCAGATTGTCGAGTTGATTGCGGGAATGAATCAGCTCGTGTTTCTTTTTGTCTTCCTCCGCGTGAGACTGTCCTTCCTTCACGAGTTTCTCGACTTCGTCTTTTGAAAGTCCGGACGAGGATTCGATGCGGATTTTTTGTTCTTTTCCCGTTGCCAAATCTTTCGCCATCACGTGAACGATTCCGTTGGCGTCGATATCGAAAGTGACTTCGATTTGCGGAACTCCGCGCGGCGCCGGCGGAATGCCGACTAGATCAAAACGCCCGAGCGTTCGATTGTCCGTCGCCATTTCACGTTCGCCCTGCAGCACGTGAATGCTCACGGCCGTTTGACTGTCCGCTGCCGTTGAAAATATTTCAGATTTGCGGCAAGGAATCGTGGTATTGCGTTCGATAAGCTTCGTCATCACGCCGCCAAGTGTCTCGATGCCAAGTGAGAGTGGAGTGACGTCGAGAAGAAGAACGTCCTTCACTTCGCCCTTTAGCACGCCGCCCTGAATCGCGGCGCCGACTGCGACGACTTCGTCGGGATTGACACCCTGATGTGGTTCTTTTTTGAACATTTTGCGAACCAGCTCTTGAACCGCGGGCATGCGGGTTTGTCCGCCGACGAGAATCACCTCATCAATTTTTTCCGCAGGGATACCGGCATCTTTCAAGCATTTCTCAACCGGCCCGCGGGTTCTTTCAATCAGCTCCTGAACCAGCTGTTCAAGCTTGGCACGAGTGAGCGTCATCACCAAGTGCTTCGGGCCCGAAGCGTCTGCCGTAATAAACGGAAGATTAATTTCCGTCTGAAGCGAGCTTGAGAGTTCGCATTTCGCGCGCTCCGCGGCTTCTTTTAATCTTTGAAGAGAGGTTCTATCTTTGGATAGGTCGATTCCCTCTTGTTTTTTGAATTCGTCGATAAGATATTGAGTAATGCGCTGATCGAAATCATCGCCTCCCAAATGCGTGTCTCCATTTGTTGCTTTCACCTCGAAAACGCCGTCGCCGATTTCAAGTACGGAAATATCAAAAGTTCCGCCTCCAAGATCGTATACGGCAATTTTTTCGTCTTTCTTTTTGTCTAGACCGTAAGCCAATGCTGCAGCTGTTGGTTCGTTAATAATGCGCAAAACTTCAAGTCCTGCGATTTGTCCGGCATCTTTCGTTGCCTGACGCTGAGCGTCGTTAAAATAGGCCGGAACTGTGATAACGGCCTGAGTGACCGTTTCGCCCAGAAATGCTTCCGCGTCCTGCTTAATCTTTTGAAGCACCATCGCCGAAATTTCCGGCGGTGTGTAGTCGCGGCCGCTAATCACGAAGTCGGCCTCGCCATGCTTTCCTTCTTTAACTTTGAAGGGGACCATTTTGATTTCTTGTCCCACTTCGCTGAATCGTCGCCCGATAAAACGCTTGGCGCTATAAATTGTATTTTCCGGATTTGTCACTGCCTGACGTTTCGCCGGAAGCCCCACGATGCGTTCGCCGCCTTTTGTGAATGCGACGACGGAAGGTGTTGTGCGATTGCCTTCCTTGTTGGGAATAACCTTTGGTTCGCCGCCTTCCATGTAAGCGCAGCAAGAATTCGTTGTTCCTAAATCGATTCCAATGACTTTAGCCATGTTTGCGTCTCCTTTATTATGATTTCAGTCAATGAGCCTATCTTCATACATCAACTTGTATGCCAAAATTATGAAGTCATAACTCATTTAATATCAATGGGTTATATTTTATGATATTTGAATGGCAAGAAAACTGATTCGATTTGAGGCGCACACCTGTGCCAGATGGTTACAATAATTTCTTGTCTGGGGTTATCATTCCGCATCATGTATAATTCTACTAATAGACGCGAGGTGTAAAGACATGGTGGATTTTAATCCTGAGTTTGAAATCAAGCAGGCTGTAGCTAAATTTCTGAATTTGGATAACTCTTTTGTTTTTTTGTTTGGATCAAGGGCCACGAAAAATTTTCGCCCAAATTCAGATTACGATATCGGTCTGTATCAAAATGGAAAAATTCCATTTTCTGTGATTGCTCAAATCAAAGATGAGCTTGAAAACTTACCCATTCCTGTCGATATTGATATCATTGATTTTTCCACAACCACATCGGAATTTAATCGAGTCGCTTTGAAGGAGATTCAAATATGGAACAAACCAAAGCAAGCCTCACAGCTCACATTGCCTCTTTAGAAAAAGCTTGTGGCACGCTTGAAGATGCAATTGGGGAAACTTACTCGGATATTGTCAGAGATGCGGTGATTCAACGATTTGAATATGTGTTTGAGCTTGCGTGGAAGACGATTCAAATTGCAGGAAGATTTATGGGGTCGTCCTGCAGCAGTCCCCGCGAAGCAATAAAATTAGCATTCAAACTGGAGTGGATTACCAATCCTGAAATGTGGCTTGAATCGATGGAAGCAAGAAATCAAACTTCGCATACATATAATGAAATATTAGCCAATGAAGTCTATCAAACCGCAAAAAAGTTCCCCGGATTGGTAAATAGTCTCCTGATTTTTCTCAGAAAGATATAAACAATTACAGCTGATACTCCTCTATTTTTCGATAGAGGGTGCGGCGGGAAATGCCGAGTTCTTTTGCGGCTCTGGATTTGTTGCCTGAAAGCTCGGCTAATTTTTTCCGGATCAGTTCTTTTTCCATAACTTGAAGATCTCCGGGTTTGGCCCCATCGTCTGATAAGCTGATTGCCATCACGCTCGGCACCGGCGCGTTGAAGTATCGGATGTCGTTGGGGACATTCTCAATTTTGAGTTCTATGCCCGTAGCGAGTACAACCATGCGCTCGATAATATTTCTCAGCTCGCGAATATTGCCGGGCCAGGAATAGTTTTCAAGCGCGTGATAGACATCATCCGTGATCTTGTCAATTTTTTTGTTATTAATTTTGCAAAAATAGCTGAGGTAATGATCCACCAGCGGACGAATATCTTCTTTGCGGTCGCGTAGCGGCGGAATCTCGAGCATGATGACATTGATTCGGTAAAAGAGGTCCTCGCGGAATTTTCCTTTTTTTACTTCTTCAGCCAAATTTTTATTAGTCGCGCAGATTAGACGAACATCGACTTTGAGCGCTTTGGTTCCGCCCACCCGCTCGAAAACGCCGTCCTGCAACACGCGAAGCAATTTCACCTGCATGGATTCCGGGATTTCACCGACCTCGTCGAGAAAGAGCGTTCCCATGTGAGCACGCTCAAAGCGGCCGACTTTGCGTTCGGTAGCGCCCGTGAAGGCACCACGTTCGTGACCGAATAGTTCGCTGGCGAGCAGAGTTTCCGTCAGTGACGCGCAATGCACGGCGATAAACGACCGATCTTTGCGGCTCGAGTGATTGTGAATCAGATGCGCGAGGAGTTCCTTGCCAGTACCTGTTTCGCCCTGCAGCAGGACGGTGGACTCGGATTTGGCGACTTGCATGGCCAGCTCAATGACTTTTTTCATGTTCGATGAGCGGCTGATAATGGTTTCTGTTTCAAACTTTTCCTGAATCAACTCTTTTTTGAGTTCGATGTTCTCGCGCTCAAGCGACTGGCTGGAGAGCGCTTTTTTGATGACAAATTCCAGCTCGTCCAGATTGACAGGCTTGGTGAGATAATGAAATGCCCCTGCTTTCATCGCCTGCACCGCGTTCTCGACCGAGCCGTAAGCGGTTAAAAGAATGACACTTGCTTTGGGATCAAGTTCCTTCACCTTGTGAAGCAAAGTGATGCCGTCCATCTCCGGCATGCGAATATCCGAAATGATGACATTCGGACTTTCCTTTTTGAGTGTCTCGAGCGCCTCTTTGGCATCGGCGGCTAAATGGGTATCGTAGCCTTGAGCATCTAGGAATTTCCCGAGACCTTCGCGTGAATTTTTTTCGTCATCGACAATCAGTACGCTTTCCCAGTGACTCATTCTTTCGCTCCTGTGGTGTTCATCGGTAATTGCAACTTATCCCTTCTTATAGGCAGAAGCAGGATAAAAAGTGTGCCTTTTCCTTCCTGGCTTTTTACATCAATCCGTCCGCCATGCTCGCGGATAATATTGTACAGAATCGCCAGGCCAAGTCCCGAACCTTCCTCTTTCGTGGTGTAATATTCTTCAAAAATATAGGGCAAATCTTTCTCAGGGATTCCGATGCCGTTATCCTGAAATGCGATAGAACAGACTTTTTCGCGGGCGGCAGTGCCAATCCGAAGCTCGCCGCCTTTCGGCATAGCTTCGACGGCGTTTTTGATAAGGTTAAGAAATGCCTGATACATTTTGTCGCGATCAAAAAGAAATTCAGGGATACTCTTGGAAAAATCGGTTTTTACTTTGATTTTGTCCGCTTTCAATTCCGGCGCCAGAAAATTTAGAGCTTCCTCGATTGGATCATGAATATCTCCAAGTTTGAACTCCGGCGGTTTTTGGCGCGTTGCTTTCAGAAAATTTTTGATGATGCGGTCGAGGCGATCCGTTTCATGAGTCAGCACGCCAAGCGCATCCTGGAATTTCTTTTTTTCTTTCGCGGGTAATGATTCGCCTATTTTCGCGAGCAATTTCAAATGAATGGTGATGGAATTCAAGGGGTTGCCGAGTTCGTGTGCGATGCCTCTTGAAAGCTTGATCAGGGAGTTGATGCGCTCGAGATCTCCCGTTTCCCTGTCCCTCGAACGAATACTGGTAATGTCGACAAGAACAATCATCTGAGACGGACGAACTGTCACTAGTAGATGGCGGTGTTTCGGGAATAAAACCTCTTTCTCTTCATTGAATACGCCTCGATTGGTCTTGAGTGCGGTCTCGAACCAGTTTTTAAATTCATGATCGACGATCACGGAATTGATGGGAATGCCTCGTCCGCTCGTAATCCGGCTGCCAAGTATGTTCTCGCCGGCCTCATTAGCCCAGGAAATTCTATTATTATCATCAAGCCCCAAAATACCTATGGGTAGCTTCTGGATCAGACTTTCAGTCTGCTCATTTTTTTGCTGAAGCTGAATGAGAAAGTTCTCAAGCGCCGATTTGTCGAGTTTTAACAATTTATCAACGGGTTTAGGCATCATGGCCTTTCAACGATTTTAATTTACTCAGAATGTCGTTAGACCGCATAAGACTGGTTCCGATCAAAAATGCATGAACGCCGAGAGAGCGGTAATAATCGATTTCCTCGCGCTTCTCAAACCCGCTTTCGGCCACTACGATTTTCCCTTTCGGGATTTTAGGAAGTAGATGTTCTGCAGTTTTAATATTTACTTCTAGAGTCATGAGATTGCGGTTATTGATGCCGATAATCTCCGCTTTTGCGGCTAGCGCTTTGAGTAAGTCCTCTTCCGAATGGACTTCGACGAGGGCATCCATTCCCAGTTTTTTCGCTAGCTGAATCAGCTTGAAGAGCTCCTGTTCGCTTAAAATACAGGCGATGAGAAGAATGGCGTCAGCGGAAAGTATCGACGATTCATAAACCTGATACGGTTCGAGAATAAAATCTTTTCTCAAAATCGGCAGTTTGGTGACTTTGCGAATGGTTTTCAGATAGCTGGGCCGGCCCAGAAAATATTTGGTTTCTGTCAGCACCGACAACGCCTTGGCGCCGCCCAGTTCATAAAGTTCTGCGATCATGAGAGGATTAAAATCTTCCCTGATAAGGCCGTGTGATGGGCTCGCCTTCTTGATTTCGGCGATGATGTTGGTGCCGCGTCCGCTGCCGATAGCCCGGGCGAAGGATCGTACGTCGCGTTTGGTTAGATTTTCTTCAAGGGCTTCGATTAATCGTTTTTCGGGAAAGCGCTGTTTCAATTCTGCGATTTCTTTTTGTTTGTGCTGGATGATGTCGTCAAGAATCATTGGCTTAACTCGATTGTTTTTTCTAAAACGTATTTTGCTCTCTTTGTTTCAAGTGAATAACGGGCAAGCGCCATTCCCTCTTCCAAATCAAGGGCTCTTCCCGATGCGACAAGCCCGAGCGCGGCGTTGGCCAAAACAACATTTTTTCGCGGTCCCGCTTCCCGTCCGCCTAAAATTCGCTTCGCGATGTCGACGTTTTCCTGAAGGCTCGAAGTGGTCAATTCCTTCGGATTGATTTTTTTGAGTCCGAAATCAGATGGTTCCAGAATAAGCCGCTCGATCTTGTTTTTGCGAAATTGAACTGCATGCGTCATTCCGGTGAGCGAAATTTCGTCGTATCCGTCCTCATTCATGACAATCCAGGCATGCATCGTTCCCAATCTTTGAAGGAGAACCGGATAAACATCCAGCAACGATTTTTCTGAAACGCCGATGATTTGATGCTCGACGTTTGCCGGATTGAGCAGTGGACCCAAAAAGTTGAAAATGGTTTTTGTTTTCAATTTCTTCCGGACCGGCTGAACCTGTTTGAAGGCCGGATGAAAAAACGGTGCGTGCAGATAAACGAAATGAGTTTGGTGAAGAATGTTCACCGCACGATCCGGTGTGATGTTGAGGCGAACACCCAATTTTTCCATCAAATCTGAACTGCCGCAATGCGAGGATACCGACCGATTTCCGTGTTTAACGACATACGCTCCGGCGCCCGCGGCAACGAGGGAGGCTAGCGTCGAGATATTGAAGGTACGTTTTCCGTCGCCTCCGGTTCCGCAAAAATCAGTTAAATACGGAAGATCGACTTTTACGGAAAGACTGAGCTGTCTCAAGAATCGAACAAAGCTTTCCAATTCGTCAATTGTCTCCCCCTTCTTACGGAGGAGGAGCAGCGAAGATTTGATGAAGTGTTCACATCCGTTTGTCGAAAAAATAGAGGCAGTCAAGGACTGAGCTTCTTTCGTTTTCAGATCTTTTCCGGCTAATAATTGGGTCAATAAGTTGGTCATAAAGGTTTAAAGGTATGTATAAAATGAACGGAATTTTCAGGCCATTTCTTTATCTATTCTTCCTGGCGGTTTTTCCGGGGCTGTTGATATCCTGCGGCACTAAAACATTGGATGTGACCATTACCCCTTCCAAGAATGGCTATTCGGCTCTTATCAATCAAAACGCGATTGTTATTCAGGATCCCGATTTTACGGGTATTGGAATAATTCCTTCAATTATCATTTTGGGCACGTTGAATTCTGCGCTGATTCAGAAAATCGAGGGGCAGAAAGTTCGGGAATTAAATTATCCCGATCAAGACAAAAAGCCCGGCTATCTCAAATCGGCGTTGGATCATTTAAAAAAACAGCACGTCAAAACTCATGTCTTGCGCCAAAACAGTTATGTTCCGCTGGGCAGTGTGGAATTGATTGTGCTGGCCCCGCATGATAAATCAGTTTATGACGAAGCGTCCCATCTTACTTTCAAATTGATTTTGGGGCGAAAGTCATTCATCTTCGCGCCTGTTCTAGATGAGGCGCTTGTGGAAACCTTGACGAGATCTTATGGCAAGGGCGGTCTCAGAACAGATTTCCTGGTGGTCTCAGAACTAAAAAATGTTTCACGCGAAGAAGCTGGAAAGTTTTTTGGAAACCCCCAAAGTATCGTGATGTCTGAAACCGATCCTAAAACCTCCCTACATTTTAAGGAAGTTTTCTAGCAGGCGTTTGCCTTCCTTCGTCAAAATCGATTCCGGATGAAATTGAACTCCCCAGGTGGGATGCGTCTTGTGTTTTAACCCCATAATTTCTTTGTCCTTCGTCCAGGCGATAATCTCGAGATCTTTTGGCAAACTTTTGTTTTCGACCAACAACGAGTGGTACCGGGTGGCGATAAATGGATTCGCCAAGCCCTGAAAGATCGGATCTTTCGTGTGAAAAATTTCGGACGTTTTTCCGTGCATGATTTTTTTCGCGCGAATCACTTTGCCTCCGAATGTGTGGCCGAGACACTGATGACCCAGGCAGACGCCTAAAATCGGAAGTTTGCCACTGAAATGACGAATGGCTTCGTTCGAAATGCCGGCTTCTTTCGGCGTACACGGTCCGGGTGAGATAACGATTCTGTCGACCTTCAGCCCTCTAATTTTGGCAATCGTAATTTCGTCATTACGAAAAACTTTCACCTCGGCGCCCAGCTCGCCCAAATATTGATAGAGGTTGTATGTAAAGGAATCGTAATTATCGATTAAAAGTACTTTCATAACAGTTCATTCCCCTTCGAAATTTGCACTGCTTGAATCAACGCTTTAGCCTTATTCATTGTTTCGTCGTATTCGCGTTTGGGATTGGAATCGTTAACAATTCCGGCACCGGCCTGGACATAGGCGTGGCCGTTTTGTGATACGACGGTTCGAATGGCGATGCACATATCCATGTCGCCCGTCAGGCTGAAATAGCCGACAGAGCCGGCGTATGGACCGCGTTTTTCCTTTTCCAGCTCATCGATGATTTGCATCGCGCGGATTTTGGGTGCGCCCGAAACGGTCCCCGCCGGGAATGAGACGCGCAGCAGTTCAATTGCGGTTCTGTTCGGATCCAGTATGCCCACAACATCGCTGACCATATGCATGACGTGAGAATAGCGCTCTACCCGCGCGAAATTTTTCACACGGACTGAACCTATTTTCGCGATACGGCCAAGGTCATTTCGTCCCAAGTCTACTAGCATCAGGTGTTCCGCCAATTCTTTCTTGGAATTTTTCAGATCTCTTTCAAATTGTAAATCTTCAGTCTTGTCGAGGCCCCGGGGCCTTGTGCCGGCGATGGGACGAACTTCCGCTTCACGGCTCGTTTTCTTGACGAGAAGTTCCGGGCTGGATCCGATTAGACGTGATTTCCCGTACCGGAAATAAAACATGTATGGCGACGGGTTAATGGATCGAAGCACGCGGTAAATAGCAAAATCGTCATGGACTTTTCCGATATCAAACCGCTGGCTGAGCACAACCTGAATGCAATCGCCGGCGCGAATATATTCCTTGATCCGTCTGACCTGATTTAAAAATGTGGCGCGCGGCACGTTGGATTTAAATTGAAAATGTTCCGGAACCGGTTTTTTGCGAGCTGTCGGTAGCGGCCCTTTTACAATGCGCTGAGTGGATTCAATTTCTTTTAGGGCAATCCGGTAATTCTCGCGAAGTTTTGGCCCGCATTCGACCAGTTTTACAATACGAAGCTTTCGATCAACATGATCAAAAACGATGAAATGATCTGTGTAGAAAAAAACGCTTTCGGGAACGTTTAAGCCTTTTTTCTTCTCGTCTAGTTTAATGGTTTCAAAATAGCGGACATTTTCATACGACAAATAACCCACGTATCCCCCCTGGAAAGTGGGAAGTTTTGGTGAGCGTTTAAAACGGGATGACTTTTCTTTAATTTCGGGTTCAATCAAATGAAGGATATCTCCGATGGCCGAGATTTTCTTTTTGGTTTTCCCTTTTTCTTCAGCAAAAATGGAATGACCGTCCGAACTGATAATCCGTTTAAATCCAAAGCAGATGAACGAGTAGCGGCCGAGCTGTTCCCCGAGTTCGACGGATTCTAGCAACGCGGCGTTGGCCTCGTGACGGGAAATTTTTAGGAATACAGAAACCGGAGTTTCCATGTCCGCGAGAATTTCTTTGTAAACCGGGACGATGGTTCCCAATTTATTTTTTTTAAGTTCAGAAATAGACGGTGAAATCATTTCTTTTTGTATGTTGCCTCAGGATCAAATGTTTTTGCTTGAGTGATCTTGGCGACATAGCCTTTATCATTTAATTGATGTACGAAACAGGTCCGATAACCCAGATGGCAGGCTCCGGGTCCTACTTGCTCAACTTTGATAACCAATGTATCTGAATCGCAATCCGTCAGAATTTCCTTCACGTGCTGTACGTGGCCGGACTCTTCGCCTTTCACCCAGAATTTGTTTCGGGACCTGGAAAAAAAGCAGGTCTTTTTTACTTCAAGCATTTTGGTGAGTGAGTCTTTGTTGACGTAAGCCAGCATTAACACTTCGCCTGTTTTGTAATCTTGAACAATCGCTGGCATCAAGCCGTTCGCGTCATATTTGAATTCGTGCATATGTCTCCTTATCCGTCACTTCCTCATCAAAATATTGTGTTGTGTTAAATAATCTTTTACCTGTCCTACCGTTAATTCGCCAAAATGAAATAAACTTGCAGCCAGCGCTGCATCCGCTTTTCCGGCCTGGAACGCGTCGCGGAAATGTTCGAGTTTGCCGGCACCCCCAGAAGCGATAACGGGAATGCTAACGGCCTCGGAAATCGAGCGCGTCAAATCCAGGTCATAGCCTTCTTTGGTACCGTCCCGGTCCATGCTGGTGAGCAGAATCTCACCGGCGCCGAGCTTCTCCACTTCACGGGCCCACGCGACGGCATCTTTGTCGGTGGCTTCGCGGCCCCCGTGCGTGAACACCGTCCAGCCGCCGGAATCATTTTTCCGTGCGTCAATAGCGACCACAATGCATTGACTTCCGAAACGGTCCGCCGCTTCGCCGACGAATTTGGGATTCTTGACGGCGCTTGTGTTAATCGAAACTTTGTCGCATCCCGCTTTTAAAAGATCCCGGATATCGCCGATTCCGCGAATGCCGCCGCCCACGGTGAACGGAATGTAAATAGATTCGGCTACTTTCTCAACAACTTTGAGGAGAATCGGCCGTTTTTCGTGTGACGCGGTAATATCCAGAAACACCAGCTCGTCGGCTTTCTGTTTATCATACGCCATCGCGCATTCGACCGGATCGCCGGCGTCGCGCAGATTGACGAATTTAACGCCTTTCACGACGCGGCCTTCTTTCACATCCAGACACGGGATAATGCGCTTGGCTAGCATCGGGCGCTCACCAAATCAAAAGCCTGTTTCAGATCAATTTTATGTTCGTACAGCGCGCGGCCGATGATGACGCCGTTAAAATTCGAAGCTTTAATCGTCATCAATTTTGTCAAATCGTCGAGCGAAGACATGCCGCCGGATAAAATCACATCCAGTTTTTTGAATTCGAGAACTTTGTTGAGTCCCGCGATGTTCGGGCCTTCCATCATGCCGTCTTTCGAGATGTCGGTCCAAACGACGTATTTGGCTTTCATCTCTTCAAGATTCTTCAAGAATTCATTCTGATGAATGGCCGTTGCTGATTTCCAGCCATGCGTCCTGACCAAACCATCTTTAACATCCATGCCGATCGCGATTTTGTCGCCGAACTTGGAGAGGATGTCTCCGACAAAATCGCTGTCGACCGCGCGTGTTCCGACGATGATGCGCGAGACGCCGATATCGATCGCCGTTTTAATCTGATCCAGCGTGCGCACGCCGCCGCCCAACTCCACTTTGAGTTTGGTTTCTTTCACGATTTTTTCGACCCAGCCGAAATTGCGGAACTCCCCATGCACGGCGCCGTCCAGATCAACCAAATGAAGCCATGCCGCACCCGCATCCTGCCATTTTTTCGCGTAGTCCAGCGGCGAGCCCGGATATTTCGCCACAAACGAGAAGTCACCGCGCTTCAGGCGAACTACCTCTCCGTTCAAAATGTCGATGGATGGATAAAGGATCATGGTTTTAATTTTACGAAATTCTCGAGGATTTTGAGGCCCTCAGATTGACTTTTCTCCGGATGAAATTGAGTTGCCCAGACATTTTGCTTGCCGATGATCGCCGCAAAACGGACTCCATAATCGGTGGAGCCTTGAATTAACGACGCGTCATCCGGCTTGGCGTAATAGGAGTGAACGAAATAAAAATATCCGCCGTCCTTCACCCCGCTCATCAGAGTTTCCCGATCGGCGCCAAGCTGTACATTATTCCAACCCATGTGCGGAACCTTCAGTCCGGCAGCGTTGGGAAATCTCACCACCGTTCCCGGAAAAACACCGAGACCCGGCACGCCCGGATTTTCTTCACTCGATTTAAATAGAAGCTGTAGGCCTAGGCAAATACCCAGAAACGGCTTGTTCTTCTCAATCGCTTCCTTGATCGGCTTGATCAGATTGCGTTTACGAAGTTCACACATCGCGTCGCCGAAAGCGCCGACTCCGGGTAGAACAATTTTCTCCGCGTTGCGAATCACATCTGGGTCCGAAGTCACTGCGACTTGGGCCCCAAGTTTTTCGAGCGCTTTCGAGACACTTCTTAAATTGCCCATCCCGTAGTCGACGATCGCGATCATTTATTCTTTCAGCTTCCCTTTTGTGGACGGAACCGCGCTTTTAACACGCGGATCGATTTGACAGGCCTGGTCCAGCGCTTTTGCCAGGCACTTGAACGCGGCCTCGATCACGTGATGCGGATCCGTGGCTGAAACGAGCTGCATATTGAGATTAATTCCAGCGTGATGTGAAAAAGACTTGATGAATTCTTTAGCATCATTCAGCAAATAGGATTTGTCCCGTTCCGTAATTTTTACATTCGGACTCGTGGTGAAGTAAAAAGACGGACGGCCGGAAATATCCAAAGCCGTTTGGACCAGAGCCTCATCCATCGGAAGAATAAAGGCTCCGAAGCGGCGAATGCCTTTTTTCTCGCCGAGGGCCTTATCCAGGGCTTTGCCGAGACAAATCGCCACATCTTCATTGGTGTGGTGAATATCAATCTCGAGATCGCCCTTGGCTTTGACGTCGATATCAAATAGCCCGTGTTTGGCGAATCCCGCGATCATGTGATCCAAAAATCCGATGCCCGTTTTAACATTCGACTTCCCCGATCCGTCGATGTTGAGACGGACGATGATGTCGGTTTCGGAAGTTTTTCGCTTAATTTCGGCAATTCTATTTTTCATGATTGTCCTTTCAAGCGTTTGAGTCGTATGAGGTGCCAGGTTCAAGAACCTGGCACCTC
>JACROU010000062.1 GCA_016214265.1 Candidatus Omnitrophota bacterium | reverse complement strand
GATTTTTCTCAAGCTGATATGATTTCAATTTGGCTACCCGTTCTTTGTGCAACATTTTTTTAATCGCCGAATCCATATGTATCAGCGCTTTGTGGTAGCCGTAATATGTTTCTTTCACATCTTTTATGACTTCATTCTCCTTCTCCTGCAATTCTACCATCTGTTCGACCATTTGTGCGCGGGCTTCCTTAACATCCACAAACTGCTGCATACTATCCAATAGCCCTACAGTGAATTTGTTGGTGTTGATACGGGTCCCCGATCCGCCATTAAACGCGGATACATTGGGCGCGGTTTGAGTGGAATCGAAGCCATATTTAAAATTGCTGCCAAAGAAATTCTGACTCACCTCCACACCAACTTTAAACTCATCATGATAAGGAGGGGTTTTATCAATCGCCTTATAAGCCTCGGCTAATTCACCGAACTCAATAATAAAGTCGGCCTGCGGTAAAAATTTACCGTACATCGCTTTTGTCTTGTACCGATTAGACATAAACTTAAACTCTTCCAGTTTCAAGTCGGGGCGGTTACGGTATGCGCGATTAATCAGTCCTTCAAGCTCATTATCAACCGCGGTTGGCTGCTCGGGATTTATCATCCGGGAAACTTGGATATTGCCGCCGGATGTCGAAATAATTCTGTCCTTCAATGAATCGATCGGATCAACATTGATCACCTGATTTTTGGGCGTCTTCAAAAACTTTGAAAGATCGACTTGTGCCAACGCCAATTCCTGATAGGCTGTTTGCAAATCCGCGTTGATCTCTCCGATCAAAGAATCCGTATTCAGGTATTCAATTTCTGACACAGCACCTACTTTCTTTTTTTCCTCGTTATGCATTTTGAAAGTCTCGGCTTTGACAGCTAACGCTGATTTGGTTTGGAACAAACTTAACGCTTTGGAATAATTAAGATAGGCTTGTGCAACGTCCAAAACAAGTTTGGCCGAGGTTTTTTCCAAGTCTTCCTTGCTTGCTTTCCAACTGGCAGCTTCTTGCCTGAACGTGTTCCACAAATTGCCTCCGTGAAAAACAGGCTGTTTAAAATTCAGCCGTTGGGCATTACTCGTAAATCCAGAGCCCATGGTAGCCGTCCCTGTCAAAGAACCGATTTTATAGGTTTCTTCAAAATTAAGAGCTGTGTTAAGCTCCCGAAAAGCTTTCAGTGTCCTCCATTTTGCCGCTTTGTCTTTTTCGGTAGACAGCTTCATCTGCAGCGAAACATCCTTTGCTCGCTGGACGGACTCTTCCAGACTTTTCTTTTCACCGATAACAAAATTTTCCTGGGCAATCACGGTATCCTTGTTAATCGCTTCATTAAAATAACCTCGGTCAATAATAGGCATACGTTCTTTTGCCTGATTGCGTTCGGCTTTAACTTTGATTTTTACCAGTTTCTTTTCTTGCTTCGAGAGATCTTTATAAATGATACGTGACTTTGAGGCGCTCGATTTATCCCCCAGCGCACTCCACTGCTGGCTTAACTCATCAAGCGTCATGCCGTAATGCTTCTTTTCTTTTTTTTGAGCCTTCAACAATTCCGCAGTCTGATCTTTGGCGTCAATTCGCAAATCGTTATTTTTTTTAGCCTGTTTTGAGGGAATTGGAGCAGATTCCGGCTTGGTTACTTCCTGCTTGATTTTTTTCTGCTCTTCTACCAGCTTTGCTTCAAGCGTTTTTGTTTCTTGAGTTTCTTTACCCTTCCGGGCTTTTTGCTCTTCAACTTCTTCATCCATCACTTTTTTAGCTTCCAGCTCAAGAGTGGCCTGGTCAGGAACTTTCTTGGCCGGGATTTCTGCCGATGGGGGTGTCACTTTGCCGATTTTCTTAGGTGAGGACATCACAATTTCTTCGTCAGAACCCGTTGGGGAGGGCGGTCCATATACTTTGGCGAGCTTATTACGGGTTTCTTTGACAACAGCGGCCACATTTTGTCCGCCATCATTTTGTGTGCCTGTAGAATCGGGAAATTGATCGTCCCGCGTAGAATCAGCGTAGGAAGTATTCAAATTGTGGAGAATGAAAAGAAAAGGAATAAAAAGATGTACCGCTAGAAAAATTGCGATGCGCAATCTTAATCGGTCCATCGATTTGAGAAGCAGCATTGTTATCCTTTAAAGTAAGTGAGGTAACTTTATACAGCTATATACTTTATCGGTATTTTAACGGCATTCCAAGCTATTTCTAAAGCTGCGTCAGCTTGATTATAAGCTCTTCTTTGGTGAGGACCCACTTTTCACCGGATTTACGATGTTTCAGCTCCGTTTTACCCTGCTTGGCATTCTGCTCTCCCACAACAATTTGATACGGAAGCCCCAAAAGATCGGCATCATTGAATTTTACCCCAGCCCGCTCGTTGCGATCGTCGTAGAGCGTTTTATCATGGAACTGCTCATAAATTTCATCTGCCATATTTCTAACAGTCGGCTCAGCATGATTCAACGTCAATAACTGAAATTTAAAAGGAGCTATTGATTCAGGCCAAACGATGCCCTTCGCATCATGATTTTGCTCAATCGCGCCGGCCACGATCCGGTTAACCCCGATACCGTAACAGCCCATAATAATATCCTGCCGTTTTCCCTGTTCATCAAGATAGTGCGCCTCAAGAGGCTTTGAGTACCGAGTACCCAATTTAAAAATATGCCCGATTTCCATGGCGCGTTTCATTTCAATGATGCCATTGCCGCAAGCGGAACAGACATCTTTATCTTTCACCACCCGGAAATCACCGTACTCTTTGACTTGAAAATCTTTTTCGATATTAACACCTCGAAAATGCTTATCCTTTTGATTGGCACCGATCACAAAATCACTCATGGATTGCACCGAGTAATCCGCAACAATCTCAACATTTTTCAGCCCGACAGGCCCGCTAAATCCGACAGGTGCACCCGTCCATTCCTCAATTTGATGCTCAGTGGCCAGCATCAGGCTTTCAGCTTTCAGAAATTTCTTCAATTTGGATTCGCTGATTTCCATATCACCACGGACAAGACATGCTACAGGCTTTTTATCTGACAAATACAGAATTGTTTTTAGCAATTTGCTGGGAGGAATTTTAAAATAGCCGGTCAATTCCTCAATAGTTTTCAGATTAGGGGTGTCAAACAGTTCTGGTTTCTCTTTCCCTGTCTCAACGGATGTTTTAGGAACAACGCATGAAACCAATGATGGCGTGGAGCGAAGTCCGCAAGAATAGCAAAAGGCCACTTCGTCCTCTCCAAAATCGGCAAGCAGCATAAATTCGTGAGAAACGTTACCGCCCATGATCCCCGGATCGGCGTTCACAATTTCAAATTGAAGCCCCACGCGGGTAAAAATATTTCTGTAAGCCTGAAGCATTTTTTGGTACGACCGATCCAGATCGTCCCAACTGCGGTCAAAACTGTAAGCGTCCTTCATGATAAATTCTTTAGAGCGGATCACACCGTAGCGAGGACGCACTTCATCCCGGAATTTTGTCTGAATCTGGTACAAAATGACCGGAAGCTCACGATAGCTTTTTACGTTGCCGGCAACAAGGTCCGTTATCACTTCTTCATGGGTCGGCCCCAAAACAAATTCCTGATCCGCCCGGTTCTTAAACGAGATTTTATCCTCCCCCAAAGCAACGTATCGCCCCGTTTTTTTCCAAAGCTCTGCGGGATGAAGTGCCGGAAGCAAAAGCTCTGCAGCCCCAGCCTTGTTCATCTCCTCACGGATTATCGCCTCTACTTTTTTCACAGCGAGAAATCCTAGCGGCAAATAGCTGTAGACACCGGATGAAAGTTTACGCACCAAACCGCCACGAAGCATCAGCTGATGACTGGTTGCCTCGGCGTCTTTGGGGACATCACGCAGTGTTGGAATTAAAGATTGTGACCATCTCATAAATCACCTGACAAAAGTATGTTTGATTTTTTCAAAAACCTGAAGATTTACTAAATCGTTGTACATCACCACAACCATCAACACCATTAATAGGAGAAAGCCGGCCTGGGTCAGTCGCTCTTGAATTTTCAGTGATACAGGACGCCGAATAATGGCTTCAATGGTCAAGAATAAAAGATGACCTCCATCCAGCGCCGGGAACGGCAGTAAATTAAAAATAGCCAGAGTCGCGCTGATTAGCGCCGTTAGTTGCAGGACATAAACAAAACCCAGCTCGGCAGCTTTTCCGGTAATTACAACAATTCCAATCGGTCCGGAAAGCGTTTTGAGAGAAAGCCTTCCGGTCACCAGACGCCATAATGCCTTGTAAGTCATCCACGTGGTTTGCCACAACGCTTCCCAGCCATTTTGAATTGATTTTATGAATCCGTATTTTTCGAAAATGTATTCGTTGGATGGCATAATGCCAATGCGGTTCAGTTTTTTTACGTCGCCAAATGCATCTTTACCCTGTTCAATTTTGGGGGAGATTGTAATTTGCTGTGAAGCCCCCTTTCGCGTTACATCCAGAACCAGTACACTGGATTCGTTGTCCAATATTTTTTCGGTTAAATCGATCCAGTTTAAAACCGATGCACCGTTAACCGCTATTACCTTGTCGCCTTTTTGAAGTCCGCTGACTTTCGCCGGATAACCATCAACAAAATCTCCGATAGTCGTAGATAAAGTCGGCTTTCCAATCATGAAAATAGAAGCAAAAAGAACAAAGGCCAGAAGATAATTCATACCAGCACCCGCCACGACAATAAAAATTCGCGCCCAAAGCGGCGATGCCAGATAGTCCCCTTTCCGGGGCACCGCAGGCTCCGTGAGTTCTGACTGAGATTCACCCTGTGGTTTAACAAAACCTCCAAAAGGAATGGCGGAAATAACGTAACGCGTTTCGCCTCCTTGCCAGGCGAAAATTTCGGGTCCAAAGCCGATAGAAAATTTCTCAACCTTCACTTGAGTCATACGGCAAGCTAAAAAATGACCGAACTCATGAATAAAAATCAATACGCCTAAAACGATAATTGTCGGAATCAATTCGATGAGAAAATGCATTTATACGCTCACTTTCATGTGGATCAGTTCATTGGTCCGATTGCGGGCCCAAACATCTGCTTTAAAAATTTCATCCAAATTCGGGTGCTTGACACTTGAATGTGAGGCAAGCACCGCTTCGATACTTCTGGGGATATCCGTAAAAAGAATTTCCCCTTTCAAAAAGGATTCCACACACACTTCATTGGCGGCATTCAGCACACACGGCGCTGTACCAGCCATTCTACCTGCTCGATACGCCAATGCTAGGCAGGGAAATTTTTGTGTATCGACTCTCTGAAAATTCAAGGCGCCGACTTTGGATAAGTCGAGACGGTATTTATCTGATTTAAACCGTTTCGGATAGGACAAAGCGTATTGAATTGGCAACTGCATATCGGTCACTGACATTTGGGCAATTTGGGAGCCGTCCTCAAATTCCACGATGGAATGGACCACCGCTTCCGGGTGAATCAGAACTTCAATTTGGTCAAGGCCGATGCCGAAAAGCGCGCTTGCTTCAATGACCTCAAGCCCTTTATTCATCAACGTCGCAGAATCGACAGAAATTTTCTTTCCCATATTCCAGCGCGGATGCTGTACCGCTTCATCAGGCGTAATGCGGTCGAATGTCTCTGAATTACGATTCAAGAATGGGCCGCCAGATGCAGTCAAAAAGATTCGGGATACCCGGCTTGAGGATCGGCCGTCAAGGCATTGAAAAATTCCGCTATGTTCACTGTCAATCGGTATCAGTTGAACACCGTGCTCTCCAACAAGTTTGCGGATAATTTCGCCAGCCATTACTAGCGGTTCTTTGTTGGCCAAAGCAATATTCTTACCTGCTCGAATAGCAGCAATCAGTGGACTAAGCCCTTCGGCTCCCGTGAGCGCAAGAAGGACTTGTTCGATTTCCGGATGCGTTACCGCCTTGACCAAGCCATCACTGCCGCAAAGGATTTCACAAGACTTCAATCGCTTTATGAGTTCTGCTTTTTTGGCTTCATCATAAATAACAACCTGTTTTGGCTTAAAACAATTCGCCTGATTGATCAACTCTTCAACATTATTTTTTGCCGCCAAAGAAAAAACAGAGAATTTCCCGGGATTATTACTGATTACTTCCAGCGAATTTTTGCCAATAGAGCCTGTTGAGCCAATGATGGAAATTTTTTTCATAAAATAGTTTTCAATCCCAGAAACGCAGTCAAATAATAGTGGGTAAATGGCGCCGTAAAAAGAACACTATCCATCACGTCGAGTACACCGCCAAGGCCGGGAATATTTCCAGAATCTTTTACGCCGGCATCCCGTTTAATTAAGCTTTCGGCCAAATCACCAAATTGCGAAAGAATTCCGAGAATCGCACCAAGAATCACAAGATGAACCCAGCTCACATTTGGGAGAAAAAGCTTTGAGGCGAGCGATGCAGCGACACACGTCAAAAAATTCGCCACGGATCCTTCGATTGTTTTTTTGGGGCTGATATGCGGTATCAAAAGATGCTTGCCAATTTTTGTCCCTACAAAATAAGCCCCCGTATCGCCAAGCTTAGTCACCAAAAGAACGTAAGCAACCCAAGCGGTACCATCCTGCAAATGCTTGATCTTCGAGAAAAAAGAAAAAAGAAAGGGAATATAAAAAATGCCAAATACCGTAACCGCCGTGCTAATCAGGGAGTTAGCTTTTAAACTGCGGTGAAAATTAAAAATAAAAAGACACAAAATAGTGACAAGAATAATAACGGATTCACCCTGAAAATAAATTGAAAACGGGAGCATCGCACCAAAAATAAGCCCGAGGAATTTATTGATAAATATCCCCTTTTTCTCCGCGATTTCATAAAACTCGTACAGCCCGATTAAACTGAAGGCCTCTACCACAAGAAAGAAAAACCAGTTTGGGGAATAAAAAACGGTATAGCCGACAAGCAGTATCAATACGAGGGAAAATATTATCCGCTTATTGAGGGAGGTTTGTTCGTCCAAAACGGCGCTCTCTTTTCTGATATGCTTCGATAGCATCTATAAAATGCTGTTTACGAAAATCAGGCCACAGCACGTCAGTAACATAAATTTCCGTGTAAGACATCTGCCATAATAAGAAATTACTGATTCTCATTTCCCCGCTGGTGCGGATCAAAAAATCAGGATCGGGAAGTCCAACTGTATACAAATTCTCTTCGATCGTGGACTCGGTGATGTCTTTTAGCTCAAGACTTCCATCTTTTATCTTCTGGGCGATTTTACGGACGGCATCCACCAACTCAAGTCGCCCCGAATAACTCAAAGCCAGAGTAAGCACTAATTTTTTGTTACCCACAGTTTCTTTTACATTTCGTTCAATCTTTTTTTGAATCTCAGCCGGTAGCATATCCTTGCGGCCAATAACCTGAAAACGAATATTGTTTTTGTTAAGTTCCTTGAGCTCCTGATCCAAATATTCGGAAAGCAATCTCATTAAAAAGCTCACTTCATCCTTGGGGCGCTGCCAATTTTCGTTAGAGAAAGCGTAAAGCGTCAAATAAGGGATGCCCAGTTCGTTGCAAGCCCGAAGAGTGTCCCGGATACTTTCAACGCCGGCACGGTGCCCTTCAATTCTGGGAAGGTGTTGCGATTTCGCCCATCGGCCGTTACCATCCATAATAATGGCAACATGCTGCGGCAGATTGGTCGAAAGATTTTCCGCCGGATTTTTTTTCACGGGGTGTTTTGTATCAGCGGGAATTGGCGCAATCATGACAGCATGATCGTCTGCGATCGATTGGATCCAACAGAAATGATCGCGAGTTTTGTTTCCATTAAATCTTCGATTCGCTTCAAGTATTTTTTCGCTTGAATGGGCAGATCCTGATAACGTTTCACATGCGTAATATCTTTTTGCCACCCTGG
>JACROU010000059.1 GCA_016214265.1 Candidatus Omnitrophota bacterium | reverse complement strand
CGCTTGGACAACTCCTCCGGAGTTGCCCACAGACTCCACAGCACTGCGACTACTTTTTCTCTCTCAAATTCAAAAACACCATTTCCGCCGGCCCGGTTCCTGCCATGATCGGATTTGGCTCCCTTTCCGTGATTGCCTACAGATGGAAATCGTCGCTCATATTGGAATTCCTTTCTTTTGTCAATTTCCAAAGAAGGGTATTGCTCTGCTAAATTTCACAAATTATATCAGGAAAGCCCCTTTGGTCAATTCTTACGCGGTATACCATAATGCAAAAGGCTCAGAGAGCTTACACCCTCTGAGCCTTATTTTTTCTGAACCAGCACGAGCTTTGAATCGACATAGCATACGTTTCTATTTCAAACTCGTCCTGGTTTGCCCCAAATTGGCGGAGGCGAAGGAATTTGAATAATCAACAAAATGTCCTTTTATTCCAACTGCAGCTGAGTCCAGTTTTTTGCTGCAGCTGAGTCCAATTTACCCTCTTATACTTCGACTACATTTTAGTAAATTTCTGCTACCATTTTTTATCTATCTCTTTGAACTAAAAGGCGTTACAACGTGAGTGGAAATAAAAATTGAGGGCAGATGGATTCGAACCATCGACACCCACCTTAAAAGGGTGGTGCTCTACCGACTGAGCTATGCCCCCATAACCGGTTCGGGATACGTCGAAAAGGCGAGAATTCTAAAAGGGCAGCTACTTAAAGTCAATTCAAATGTCCCGTCTCCCGGGGAAAGTACTGAATCTTATATTTAGCCGCTTCCAAATACTTAACAGTATCAGGCGAAGAATGCTGTGCGATAAAACTCAAAACAGCCATCTGAGCCACCGTAAATTTTTTGTGTCGGGACTCAAACGAGCCGTAATTAAGCAAAAAATCATCCGCATATTCTTTAAAAATATAAGAAAGAACTACTTTTTTGCTCTTCGGCTCAATCAAATTTTTGGATTTGTCCGATAAAAATTTTCGGATTTGATCATCCAGCTGCTGATCCAATCGCGAGCCCTCATACGCCTCTTTCCTGATAGAAGGAGCATTTTTATCAAAATCAATGAGCGCAAAATAAATCCTCTCATCACGAAACTGGCGGCGAAGAATTACACCCTTAATTTCATTCAACTGATACGACCGGTCACCCAACTTGAGTTTATCCGCTTTCAAAAGACTAAGGGCATTAAACGCGTTAATCCAAAATGCTAACTGCTCTTCGCGAGACCACTCGGAAACTTGCTGCGATGATACGAAGCGGTAAGACGCCAGAAATTGTTGAAGCTCTGGAGCATCAACCTTTTGATTTTCACAGTATTTTTTCAGAACAGAATTGAATGGCAAATAATCAAAAGCGAAAACAGTTGTGGCAAAACCAAGAGTGAGAAGTAAGAAAAAAAGAAAGGAAACTGCCTTACGCATCATTAGCTTACAATTTCTGCCAATTGTCCTTTGAGCTCCGCTCTCCAATAACTGAGCATATCCTGAATCGTGTCATTCATTTCGAAACGACGCTTCCATCCTGTTACCTTAGCCATCTTCGAAGAATCCCCTAGGAGGAGAGGCACATCGGCAGGTCTTAAAAATCGCGGGTCTTGTTTTACGTTAGAAGGAACTTTTGCGGTTTTAGCCACCAGTTCCAGAAGCTCGCGGATACTATAAGTTTTTCCGGAACAAATGTTATACACATCCCCAGGAGTCCCCTTTTCCAGCGTCAGCCAGTACGCCGAAACAATATCCCGGACATCCGTGATATCCCGCTTGGCATCCATATTTCCCAGCTCAAATACTTCGCGCTTACCCATGCCAATTTCAACCGCCTGTTTGGTAATTTTACCGAGAACAAAATCCTCGGGCCGGCGAAATCCTTCGTGATTAAAAGCACGGGTGCGAATCACGTGCAGTCCGTAGGATTTAAAATAAACATAGCCGATATAATCTGCGGCCACTTTTGAAGCCGCGTAAGGACTCAAGGGACGAAGAGGATTTTCTTCAGTAATCGGCACTTCATTTTCTTCAACCAGTCCATATTCTTCAGACGAACCGCAGACCAGCACGCGGCAGTTTTTGTTCTGATGGCGAACGCTTTCCAGCAAATTCATAGTTCCGTTGGCGTTTACATTCATTGTCTCTATGGGACGAATCCAGGACGTGGGCACGTGACTTTGCCCGGCAAGATGAAAACAACGGTCAAATTTATCATTACGGAAAATCGTCTCCAGCGAATGCGAATCAGTCATATCACATTCGTGAAGCGTGATTCTAGAAAGAAGGTGTTGAATATTTTTCAGATCACTCCGGCGGCGGATGGTTCCGTGAATTTCGCAAGCCGGGTGATTCTCAAGCAGAAATTCAATAAAATGACTCCCGACAAAACCACTGATGCCCGTAATTAATATTTTCAATGACTTTCCCACTCTTTCTTAGAATCGGATTCCGATACTTTTCAGGAAGTCCTCATCCTTGGCGTTAAGTTCAAATTTTAATTCTGATTCCGACGATCGGTGCTGATGAAAAATCTCACCGTTAGCGTACATATCTTCGAATACTTCCTCCATATCCTCCATATCTTCCGGGGACATTGAAAGGAAGTTGAAAATGCAAAGGTTCAAATTGATGTTTTTCTTATTCGCAAGCTCACCCAAATCCAATCCTGGTTGCTGCTTTTGAGATTTCAACAATTTTTCCAGAAGCGTCATTAATTTTTGAATGTTTTTGTTGAACTCATCATGAGGATTCATGCTTCTCTCCTTTCGGTTGTACAGGAAAACAAAAGCCAGCTCCTCAAAACATCACGATTTTACAAAAATAAGTTGGTATTTCAAAGAACATCTTCGATCTTGTCGGGAACCGTGTACCCCACATATTTCACGCGCCCCTGCCTGTCAAAAAGAATATTCGTCGGAATTCCAGAGACTTTATATTTTTCGGCAATCTGCCCGCCATGATCCAGCAAAACTGTATAATTAATGCCCTTTTGCTGAATAAATTGATTTACCAAATCGGCTGGCTCATCAATATCCACAGCTAAAATTTTAAGTCCCTTCGCAATATACTTGTCCTGCATCTCGATCAAGCGCGACACCTCCCGGTTGCACGGCGGACACCATGTCGCAAAAAAAACAAGCAGCACTGGATTTTTCCCCTTAAACTGGGAAAGGGTTACCGATTCCCCGGAGTTGGAAATCAGCGTAAAATCCTGATAGCCAATTTTTTTCGTCATTCTGGCAGAAGCCATTCCGGCATTCAAAAGAAGCAATCCGGCCAATAGACAAACGAAAATTTTTTTATTTTTCGCCATCTTAATCAGTCTCTAATGTTTCCAGATAATGCTGAGCTTGAAGCGCTGCGGCACATCCCTCCCCGCAAGCTGTCACCAGCTGCTTCACAGCGCCGGTCCGAACCTCTCCTGCCGCGAAAACCCCTTTGCGCGATGTTTCAAACGATACGGCATCCGCAATCACATATCCTTTTTCATCCAGCTTCACAAAATCACCGATATATTTGGTTTCGGGGTCATGTCCGACAAAAACAAACACACCGTCAATATTGAAATCACGAACCTGGTTTTTTTTGACGTTACGGAGCTTCACAAATTCAAGCTTATTACTGCCGTGCATCGAATCGATGACGGTGTCCCAAATAAATTCGATTTTTTGATTTTTGAACGCCCGCTCTTGCAGAATAGCAGAGCCTCGCAATTTGTCACGGCGGTGCACGATATAAACTTTGGTAGCGAAACGGGTCAAAAAAAGCCCTTCCTGCAACGCGGAATCACCGCCGCCCACAACAATAATCTGTTTATTCCTGAAAAACGCACCGTCGCAGGTCGCGCAGTACGAAACTCCTTTACCGGTAAGTTCGCGCTCGCCGCTCACGCCAACTTTTCGGGGACTGGCTCCAGAAGCCAAAATGATAGTGTGGGAAAAATACTCTTTGCCGGCAGTTTTTAGAACAAATTTTCCGTCTTTTTCCTGAAGCGCCATAATTTCTTCAGTGATGATTTCGGTTCCGTACTTTTTCGCCTGCTCTTCCATTTTTTGAGCAACTTCAGGTCCGGTGACCCCCTCGGGAAAACCAGGATAATTTTCCACATCATCCGTAAGTGCAATTTGCCCGCCGGTACTAATTTTTTCGAAAAGGCAGGTTTTGAGATTAGCCCGGGAGGCATAAAGTCCTGCTGTCAGTCCTGCTCCGCCGCCGCCGATGATGGCGACGTCCCAAATATCCATACGCTAATGCTCCATACCATAAAAAAAGGTTCCTGGAACCTAGGTTCCAGGAACCTTTTTTGGTTATAGAATTCCCGCGAGTTCCTGAAGAAGATGCCAGTTATCCAAACGATCCTGCTGGGCTTTGAGCAGAACTTCGGAAGGCTTTCCGTCTTTATCAAAATGTTTTTGAAAACGACCCTCGGTTCTTGCCCAATCCACAAACGTAAACGGCTGACCCGTCTTCGGATCCACATACCAATCTGCGTTCACGGCGGGATTTCCGGCAAGACTCAGGCGCTCGGAAACTTTTTTTCCCTTTCGCGGATCATAAATAAAAATCGGAAACGCGCGGGAATCGCAAGCCAGTTTCGCCTGGTGTCCAGCTAAATGATCCGCGACGCCGTGTTCCGGCTGACAGGTGGTGTAGGCCGTAATCACCGCAGGACCATTAAATTCATTGGCGGCCATAATGGCCCGATAAAAATGATTCGTGTGCGCCGCCGTAGTGTTCGCCACAAAAACGTCCGGATGCATCATCGCGATTTGCCCCATTTCCTTCCGACGTTCGCTTTTGCCCTGCACCACTGAACCGTGCGCCGACATTTTCGCTTCCTGGCCCATAAATGTGCTCGTGGAAGCCTGTCCGCCGGTGTTGGAATAGACTTGGGTATCCAGAATCAACACTTTAACATTCATACCAGACATGAACAAACGCGACAGCGCTTGAAATCCGATATCGAGCATGGCTCCGTCACCACCAATCAGCCAAATCTTTTTGTCCTTCCAACCCATTTGATCCCACTTCGCCCGAACCCCCATCGCGTCCGCAGCGCCATTCTCGAACAAGGAGTTAGTCCATGGAACCCGGTAAGGATTGTAAGGGTAAGTCGAGGTATAAACCGTATTACAGCCAGTGGAAGCAACAAGGCCCACATTTTCAGGACCGTAAACAAATCCGGTCGCGGCCAGCATCATGCGAAGAACGGTTCCTTCTCCGCAGCCCATGCAGGATCCAGCGCCACCAACATAAAGAATCGAGCGCCCGGCCAGCATCATGTCCGAAAGAAGTTTATCGTTAATATATTTTTTGGGCGTTTCGGGAAGATACGTAAAAAATTCGAAATCTTTTTTGTACTGCGGAACATTCTCGGAAGTCTTCTTCACCATTTCCAAAGCCTGGTGATTCCCGCAAACCTCGACGCATTCGGCGCAGCCTTTACATTTGGTGGGATCAACAAAAATTCCGAAGAGTCCGCCCTCTTCGCCTTTTTTCTCATACACCGCCGTAAATTTTGTGGTCTCGGTAAATTTTTTCTGATACCGCTCCTTTTCAACCGGATCGGAGATTTTGGCGAGTTCTTTTTGGAAATCGGATTTACTGATGACTTTCCCAAGAATCGCCGTGTCGGGACATTCAGTCACACAATCCATACAGGCAACACAATTTTCTGGTTTGAAGAGAGGAATATCCGGAGCGATATAACTGAAATCACGAAGTGTGGCTGTCGCGGCGGGAATAATACTTCTGGCAACGCCAATATCCGCCGGAAGGTCTTTTTCCGCGTTCCCGTGATTGTACGTGCCTACGATTCGTTTATTAAAATCATCGACATCGATAACTTCTTTCAACTTTGAGGCATTTTCCGCATTTGCGTCAGACATATTTTTCTCTCCTGATGTAAACCAAAAATAATTTTATTTTTTCGAGCAGCTGGCTATTTTCTCTTCGATCAATTCACGTGGCACTTCAAACACTTCGAAATAGCCACGTTTAATGGCCTTCATATTGTCCGCGATCACCTGATCGCCGCGCTTGCCGAAATATTTCCGGATCGCTTTTTCGACATCCTGAAAAAACGCCTCATCGGTCATTCCGCAGCTATCTTTAAACGGCGTGGATTTCAAAAAGATTCCCAAAAGCACGATACCCTGCATGCGCTGAACCAAATCCTGACTGGTGGAAACCTCACGAGCAATTTTCACCGTATCCAAAGCTAGCACGCGGATTTTTTTCTCGCGAATAATTTTTTT
>JACROU010000058.1 GCA_016214265.1 Candidatus Omnitrophota bacterium | reverse complement strand
GCTTCATAAACGAAGCCGGCGGGTGGATGGACAGGCTTGCCGCAGATGCGCCGCTGGACATAAGGAGTTCGAAAATCGGCGTGATCGTCAACGTCTACGGTGACAAAGATGTTCTGGCAACGCTGGATGTGCTGGGAGAAAAAGTCGGGGGGTATCGGGATGATATTGGGAAGTACGTGGTAGATGACCGAAACAGACCCCTCGTAAACGTTGAAATTCTGGGCGCTAATCATTTTGATTACATGAGGCGCGCTGATTTAAGTCCAACCCAGAGTGTTGGATTTGGCGGGAGTTATGGCATAGGCGTTACCCTGGCGAATGTGCTGAACACCGGCAACCTGGGTGCTTATGATGGTCCGCTCAATTTTGGCAAGGTGCTCTACGATCTAACAACCGAAAAAGACAGAAAATGGAATGAAGCGGTTAGCGAGTTTGTGGCAAGGCTGACATTGAACAGTAAGACGTCTGACGATTTGGATGCGTTTCTGAGATCATTGGGTCCTGAGATTGCGAATTTTGATAATATGCAGCGGAAATGGGTTATCACGCTGTCCGGTTGGGAGGCAAGAAAATGATGATAAAAAAACTATTGATTTCAAGTGTGATTGTATTTGGGATGTTAATTGCTTTCTTTATGATAGGCACATCTTTAAGAAGTTCCACGGAAAGTCAGAACCGTACGAATCAGATTTTTCTGCAGGAGGGCATTTTAAAGGAAGGGGACAGATTAGTTGAAAGAGGCCTCTATTCAGACGCTATGCTTAAGTATGAAGAAGGATTAGATGCAAAGTTTATTTCAAAAGATGAAGATGAGCGAGGACCTATTGTAAGAAAAATAAGGTTATCTCTTATAACAGGAAATTATCAAAAAGGGTTAGATGAGATAAGTAATCTGCCAAAAAGCGTAGTGCTGGATCCTGAATTTAAAATGGAATTGGAAGCACTGCAAAACTCAGCGGAAATAAATTCAAAGCAGCCTGTTTACGATTATATTGGCCACTTGAATCAAAAATATCAGAATTCATTACCGCCCCAAAATTATGATGTTTTTTCGCCTATCCCCTTCGCCACCATCCTCCGCCTCTACGACACCATCGGTGACCACGACGCCGGCATCGCCTACATCGATATGTGCATGAAATTTTTTAAAGAACAAGACATAAAGAAATACGGTCAATATAAACCAGGTCATGCAGACGAAGAATACCTCAAAGTCCGCGAAGCCTTTGAGCAGGATAAGAAGGAAGGCACAAAAGGCCGGGCGACGAAAGCGTTAATTCAGTCTGATTATTTTCCGTGGTAAACTTAAATCTCTATGAAACATAAACTTCCAATTCTATTGTTGATGATCGCGTTCGTAACTGCGCTTGTCTCTGGCTGCGCCACGACGGGTCCGCGTGTTTCTCCGGAAGAAATTAAGCGCAAGCAGGAAGAGTTTAACGCGAAATTTTTCGAGGCCGCGCAGGGGTATTTGCCGCGTGTTTACCGGGTGGGGTATCAGCTGATCACGCATCACGTGCCGGATCATGGTGATGAGAAGCCGAAATATGGTTTTGTCGGCGTCGGCGTGGATGAGTTGAAAGATTATTCGCGCAAGGCTTACCAGATTGACAAGTCGGTGAAGGGCGTGCTGGTGTTGGGGCTTTATCCAGGCAGTAAAGCGGCGGGGGGTGATATTCAACCGGGGGACGTTATTCAGAAAATAAACGGGAGTGATACAAAGGACCTCAAGGCTTATTTCGGAAAAATTAAAGGCGTGACGGGAGATTTTGTGCAGGCAAAAATCTGGCGCAAGGGTTCCCTGATTGAGCGGGATATTCCCGTGGAAAAAGTTTTTTACAATTGTCATTTTTTTCTGGGTCCAACGCCGAATTTTGACGCGCAGTCGCTATTTTCCCGCATTGATGTCGGTATTGGCGCCATCCGCTATTGCCGTAATGATGACGAGCTCGCGTTCTTGATGGGGCATGAACTTGCGCACACCACGCGTCATCACGGGTACAAAAAATTAGGAGCCGGTCTTGCTTCTGCCATTGCCTATGGCGCGCTGGCGGGAACCATCGACACGTTCACGGTTCCCGGTGTGGGCAACGCGGTCACAACGCCGATGCAACAAGCCACCGATAACGCTGTTTCGCGCGAATATGAACGCGAAGCGGATTATTTCGGTATGAAGCACACGTTTCATTCCGGTTACAGTGTAAAAAACGGCTATAAAATTTTTAGCCGTCTCGCGACAGACAAGCCCGGTTTTGACGTCCTTAAAATAATCGGTTCCACGCACCCAAATGCGCCTGAAAGGTTGCTCCGGCTCGAAAAAACTCTGGAGGAATTCAAGCAGCAATTTCCCGAGAAATATGAAAAACAGGAAAATAACGCTGATTGGGAGGTTGTTATTTCTGTCCAGCCCGGTGAAACTATCGAGGTTGCTGTGGAAAAAATGATCGAAGAGAAAAAACTCGCGATTAAACAGAAAGAAGAAAAAACGGAATTGGATAAAAATCAATATCGGCTGGAATCGGTCAGCGCCGTTTTTTGGAATGCTTTTGAGTCCGCCCGCCAACCGGAACAGCTGACGGATGAGAAAGTTGTGATAACACAAGCATGGCAAGTGCTTGAGATCAAGCAGCAAAAAGCCGATGAGTTCAAAGTTTTAAATCCGGATACGTTAACAGGTTCTGCAGTGGACATGCCAAAGAATGATCAGGCTCAGAACGAAAATATCGCGAAGCCGGCGGAATCCGCTTCCAAGATGGCGGCATAAATCATGAAAAAAGCATACTTTCTTATTTTCGCCCTTTTGATCGCGGGCTGTGCCAGCGTGGGCAATATTGACTCCCAGGATTTTTCGGATGGAATCAAATGGAAAGAGCTTAAGCAGTCGGGTGTTTGCGAGGAGGCGTCCCGCAATCCTTGGGTGAACCAATTGACTACGGAGGGGAAAACCAATTATTTTGATGCCCAAACAAGCACGATTGTTTGGTGGGGGATGTTCGGGCCCTATGCTTTTTTGACGGCTACACCCACGTTTACGGCCAAGTGGTATGATCCGAGCGGAAGTATTTTTCACGAATCCACATTTTCTTTAACCAGTATGTGGGATAACCAATTTTATAAAACGGTTTTTCCCATGAAAAATTTATCCGCGGCCAAGCATCCCGGGGAATGGAAAGTGGAGATTATTTTAAAAGGGAAGGTGATCGACCGCAGAAGATTTCAAATGGGCGAGCTCAAACCTGCCGTTCCTGCCATTAGTCCGGTTCCAACAGAACCCGTTTCGGCGGCGAAAGTCGCACAGACGAAGGCCGTTGTTCCATCTCCTCAAATCTCAACTCCCGCGCAAAATTTAAAAGGAGATTTTCTTGAGAAATACGAAAAAGCCGGGGCCCATTTTACCGCCGGGCAATTACCCGAAGCTCGAAAGGAATTGGAGTCGATATTGAATGAAGAACCTTTTCGTTCCGAGGCACATCTGGGGCTGGCGGCCATTTCATTCAAAGAAAAGCGATGGGATGATTGTCTGAGAGAATTAGATTATCTGATGCAGAATCCAGTTTATCGCGAAAAAACCATGAAAGTTCGAGCTGCTGTTCTTGAAGTGAAACGCTGATAATTATAAGAAACAGAAAGGACTCTTTTG
>JACROU010000060.1 GCA_016214265.1 Candidatus Omnitrophota bacterium | reverse complement strand
TGTTATTCAATTCTTTTCCGGGATACACCGTGATTTCTTCGTGATGGCCGCGATTCACAATCCCAAGCTCGCCGGTATGCGTGATCTCATCGCAAAACCGCACGCAGCGCGAACACAGAATGCAGCGCTCGGAATCCAGCATCACCGTCGGCCCGATCGGAATCGCTTTTTTCTTTTTGCTCTTTTCTTCGTCGAACCGCGCGTCGTAAAGCCCGTAATTCATGTAAAAATTCTGCAGCTCGCATTCGCCCGCCTGATCGCAAACCGGGCAATCGAGCGGGTGATTGGCCAGTAAAAACTCGAGCGTTCCCTTGCGCGCGTTCTTCGCGGTTTCGGACTGCGTCTTCACCACCATCCCCTCGCCCACCTTAGTGTCACAAGCGATTACGGGCTTCGGCGATTTTTCGACTTCCACCAGGCACATGCGGCAATTGCCCGCGATCGACAGTCCCGGATGCCAGCAATAGTACGGCACTTTCAGCCCCAGTTTTTCAAGAGCCTGCATAATGGTCGACCCGACCGGAACTTCGATTTCTTTATGATCGATAGTGATTTTAGGCATGTTTTTCACCGTGTACCGTGGACAGTGGTCCGTGATCCGATTTGGATTCGCGGTTCACGAACCACGGATCACGGTTCCCTTTTTGAATGCGCTGTTCAAATTCCTCGCGAAACTTCGTAATGTAGCTCGTCACCGGCATCGCGGCCGCGTCGCCGAGAGCGCAAATCGTTGTTCCCGAAATATTTTTTGCCAAAGACAGCAATGTACCCAAATCTGACGGACGTCCGGCGCCGGCGCAAATACGCTTCATGATTTTATGAATCCATCCCGTTCCCTCGCGGCACGGCGAGCACTGGCCGCATGACTCGTGCGCAAAAAACCGCATCGCGACTCCGAGCGCCTTCACCATATCCGTATCCTCATCCATCACGATCACGCCCGCGGAACCGGCCATGGTTCCGGCAGCGCGCAGCGAATCAAAATCCATCACGACATCAATTTCGTTGGCCGCCACGCCAAAATTGGCGCCGAAATTCCTCCCGGCACAACGGCTTTCAATTTTTTGTCGCCGCGAATGCCGCCGGCATGATCATAAATCAGCTGCCGGAGCGTCACCGACATCGGCAGCTCATAAACCCCTGGCTTGTTTACGTGACCGCTCACGCAATAAATTCGTGTGCCGCCGCATTTCGCGGTGCCTATTTTTGCGAACCAGTCCGCGCCTTTTTCGATAATCGTCGGCACATGCGATAACGTCTCAACGTTGTTAATCACCGTAGGACAGCCGAAAAGTCCCACGACCGCCGGAAATGGCGGCTTCAAGCGCGGCCAGCCTTTTTTGCCTTCAATCGCTTCCAAAAGCGCCGATTCTTCACCGCAAATGTAAGCGCCCGCGCCGCGATGGACGACGACATCCAGCACATAATCTTTTCCCATCAGCTTCGCGCCCAAATAGCCTTTCGCGTACGCCTCGTCGACCGCAGCCTCGATGCGCTCGTACGGACGCTCGTATTCGCCGCGAATGAAAATATACGCTTTGTGCGCACCAATCGCGTAGGCCGCGATCATTAAGCCTTCGATCAGCTGATGCGGGGCAAGCGTCACCAAATATTTATCTTTGAACGTGCCCGGCTCAGCCTCGTCGCAATTGACCACCAGATATTTCGGCAGCGGACTGTTTTTGGGAACGAAACCCCATTTCATCCCGGCCGAAAATCCCGCGCCACCCAAACCGCGCAAATTGGATTTCTTCACTTCCTCCATCACCGCCTCAGGCGTCATCCCGGCGAGGACTTTGCGAATAGACCCGTAGCCGCCGACCGCTTCATAATTGGCCAGAAGCCAGGAATTCGGCTGATTAAAATTTCGTGTAACGATTTTTTCGCTCATTTTTTTACCGTGCACCGTGGTCCGATTTGGATTCTCGGTTCACGGATCACATATTTTCAAAAATCTCGTCAATCTTTTCTTTCGTCAGCGGGCCGTGAAAATCTTTGTTCACCTGCATCATCGGCGCCATTTCGCAAGCGCCCAGGCACTCGGCCGTATGCAGCGTGAACTTTCCGTCTTTCGTCGTCTCGCCCGACTCGATGCCAAGTTTGGTTTTGATGTACTCCAAAAGTTCTTCCGAGCCGCCGAGAACGCACGACAGGGTCTGGCAGAAACGGATTTGATTCTTCCCTTCCAGCTTCGTGCGGAAGAGCTCATAAAACGTCACGACTTCGCGCACATGAACCGGCGTGGTCTCCAAATATTCCGCCACCGCGAATTCCACGTCCGGCGTGATATAACCAAAATGCTCTTGCGCGAGCCGCAAAATCGGAAGCATCGCCGCGCGTTTTTTTTCATATTTCACCGCAGCCGCATCCCATTTTGATTTCAAATCGTTTGGTATTTTTGATAATGCGCTCATTATTTTTGCCCTAAATTAGGTGCCAGGTTCATGAACCTGGCACCTAATACGATTAGATTCCGGATCACGGACGCTCTATCGATCCAGCTCCCCGGCGATCATGTTGACGGTGCCGAACGTCGCGATGACGTCGGCCACCATGCCGCCCTTGATAATTTTGTGAAACGCCGCCATCGTCGGAAAACATGGCGGACGCACCCGCACCCGGTACGGCCGATCGGTGCCGTCACTGACCACATAAAACCCGAGCTCGCCCGTGCCGCCCTCAACGGGGAAATACGCCTCGCCCTTGGGCGGCGCCATGCCGTGCCCGATCATGATCAGCTTGAAATGATTCATCAGGCCTTCGATATTGCCGTACGTATTTTCTTTGGCCGGAAGCATGACTTTTTTCTCGTTCGGCGTTCCGGACGGATAAATTAATTTTTGATGCTCTTTACCAGTTCCTTCGAGCGTCGGATCCACCACGGCGCCGAGCTCCATCAAGCCCTTCGTTTTTCCCATCTTCGCCTCATCGACCATCTCGGCGCCGGGAATTTCTTTGGCCGACGGACTGACGCACACCGGCCCCGGCTTCATTTGCGCAAGCGCCTGCTCGATAATGCGCATCGACTGCTGCATTTCTTCCATGCGCACCAAGTACCGGTCGTAACTGTCGCCGTTCGATCCGACCGGAATATCAAAATCGATCCGGTCATAAACGTGATACGGCTCGGCTTTTCGCACATCATAATCGACTCCGGTCGCGCGCAAAAAGGGTCCGGTAATCCCGTAAGCAATAGCGTCTTCTTTCGAAATTATTCCGACTCCGGCGAGACGGTCCACAAAAATCCGGTTCCGCGTCATCAGCAGATCCAGTTCCTTCAGCGTTTTCCGGGTCTCTTTGAGCGCAGAGAGCGTTTTTTCTTTGAATCCGTCGGGAAGATCCGCTTTCACGCCGCCGACGCGGGCGTAAGAAATCGTCAGGCGCGCGCCCGTCACCATCTCAACCAGTTCATACAAAAATTCGCGGGCTTTCATGAAATATAAAAACGCGGTGAAGGCGCCGAGTTCCATCGTGGTCGCGGCAATGCAGGTCAGGTGATCGCACACGCGCGAAATTTCGCTCATGATGACGCGGATATAATCGGCGCGCTCGGTCACCTGAAGCCCCATCAATTTTTCGACCGCACACACGTATCCAAAATTGTTAATCAGCGGCGAGACATAATTCAGCCGATCCGTGTACGGCACCACCTGCAGATAATTGCCCTGCTCGGCCGATTTCTCGAACGCGCGGTGCAAATACCCGATCTCGACCTCAGCATCCATCACCTGCTCACCGTCCAACTTCAGAATCAGGCGGATGACGCCGTGCATCGCCGGATGCGCCGGGCCCATGTTGATGAGCATCGATTGACTGTCGAGCGCGTCATCACTGGTTGTCAGAGGCGTATATTCGTTTTCCATGTCAGTTCTTTGGACCGATAATCGGTTGGCGTTTGTCATACGGATAATCTTTGCGAAG
Source organism: Candidatus Omnitrophota bacterium (assembly GCA_016214265.1). GTDB lineage: Bacteria > Omnitrophota > Omnitrophia > Omnitrophales > JACROU01 > JACROU01. Next base: position 7,938 of record JACROU010000060.1, on the reverse strand, counting down.
AGGATGTCCCACAAATTCCTCGTAGAGCAAAATGCGTTTTAAATTGGGATGATTTTTAAAGCGAATGCCGAACATATCCCACACCTCGCGCTCAAACCAATTCGCGATGGGCCATAGCTCACAAAGAGTATCCACTTCCGGTGACTTTTCTTCGACGAGCGCTTTCACGCGCAGGCGATGATTTTTGGTGAGCGAGTAAAAATGATAAACCATCTCAAACCGCGGCTCCTGGTTCATCTTCAGATAATCCACGCAGGTCAAATCGGTCAGCATGTTGAAATCCAGCTCGGGATCATATTTCAAAAATTTCGCGAGCGTGACGATCCCCTCTTTGCGAATCACAACCGTCTGATCGCCGCATTGATCGTGCGTCGAGACGACCAGATCGGGAAATTTATTTTGGATCAGTTCGATGATGTTCATATTTTTTGTCATCCTGAAAATTAGGTGCCAGGTTCATGAACCTGGCACCTAATTTGATGGTCGCCCCTACAAAAATTTATTCGACTCGCGTCGAGCGAATGCCTTGCGCCTGAATTTTCGCCTGCAACTTGATAATGCCGTCCATCACCGCTTCCGGGCGCGGAGGACAGCCGGGAATGTACAAATCCACCGGAACAATCGTGTCGATGCCCTGCACCGTCGCGTAATTGTTGTAAAATCCGCCCGTGCACGTGCACACACCGAATGCCAGCACCCATTTCGGATCCGTCATCTGATCATAAACCCGCCGCATCACCGGCGCCATTTTGTGACTGATGGTGCCCACCACAAACAGCACGTCGGCCTGACGCGGACTGAAACGCGGAAACCCCGCGCCGAAACGATCGAGGTCGTAATGCGAGCAAGCCACCGACATGTATTCCATGCCGCAGCACGCCGTCACCATCGGAAATCCGAAAATAGAAAATTTGCGGCACCAGCCAATCGCCTCTGAAAGTTTCGAGGTAAAAAATCCCGGCGCGAACAAATTCGACTGCTCCATCTTCTCCAATTTTTCGAGAGTTCCTGTTACCATTTCAGCGCTCCCTTCCGCCACGCGTAAAAAAAGCCGGTCATGAGCACGCCGAGAAAAACCACCATCTCGATGAACCCAAGAACGCCCAACTCTTTCGTGAGCACCGCCCACGGATACAAAAACACAATTTCAATATCGAAAAGAAGAAACAGCATCGCCACAATATAAAAACGCACCGACACTCGCCCCTTGGGTTTGGAGAGCATATCTTTGCCGCATTCGAAAGGTTCCGCTTTGACGGGGGTGGGATTTTTGGGCGCAAGGAGGATATGAATGCCCAAAAGCATGGCGATGATGAAAACCGCAAAAATAAAACTGAAAATTAAAATAGCTTCGTTCATGGCCTTGGAGACACGCTATTAATAATGAATGAAGCTGAGGAGTTTATCACTTTTGGGCGGGTTATTGAAGGAGAAAACGGCGGCGGCGGGCAAAAAGAACCACCAGGGCCATCAAAGCCAAATACGGAATCAAATCGCCCGTCCGGGCAAAGGGGCCCGCTCCCTCGCGGCGTGCGATTTGGCTGGTCAGGACGGCTTGTTTGAAGAGGTCGGTCGACATGAGTACCCGGCCGCGCGGATCGATGATTTGGCTGGGTCCGGTGGGCACCGAGCGGATGATGAATCGATCGGTTTCAATCGCACGAATCACGTCCCGGCTGGCGTGAAGATACGGCTCGCCGGACAGGCCGAAAAATTGATCGTTCGCCAGGACCACCAGATAATCCGCGCCGCGCTTCACCAGCTCGCGCGCGAGATCGGGATGCGTGTCTTCGAAGCAAAGCAAAATGCCGGCTCGCCCGATCGCTGTATCGATAAGTCCAAGTGTTGTTCCTTTTTTCTGACCTGTGAATCGAAGCGGCGGCAGAAATGTCGCGGCGTATTCACCGGCGAGTTTTCCGGCCGCGTCAAAATAAAGCGCTTCGTTGAGCGGCGCGCCGTCGGCGGCTTTGACATAAGTGCCGAGAAGAATCGGGGTTTTGAGTTCCGCCGCGAGCCGGCTCGCCGGGTTCGGCGTAACGCGCAAATCTTCCGGAAACGCATACTGGGGCCAAACGATCAATCGCGGTTTCGAGATCATGACCCGGCGCGTTAAATCGGCATAAACGGTTTTGATTTCCTCATAATGATTTTTTCGCCATTCCGTGTCGTAGGTCAGATCGGGTTGAATAATCGCGACAGGAATATCGGCCGGAATTTTTTCGCCGAGCCGCGAGCGGGCAAACGCGTTCATCCCGAGAAGAATCATCGCCAGCACCAAAAGCTGAATCATGTGCTCGCGCCCCGCTTTTTTGACGCGGACAAAATTAAACACCCATCCGTTCACCAAAAGCGCGAAGAGCACTAGTCCGTTTTCGCCAACCAGATAAATCGATTGGCGCAAATCAGCACCGAATGAATCAGCGATGTGAAGCGCGAGAAATCCCGGCTTCCAGAAACTCACCAGCCATTTGAGCGCGATCCACAGCACGCCCGGAAATATCCAGTCAAACCAGATATCCGATGAACGTTTCAGGAAAAAGCCGGTGAGAGCCAGGTAAAATCCAAAATAAACGGCCAGTCCGCCAATCATGAGCGCGGCTCCGGGCGGCGTGTAAATTCCGATCCAATAAAAGAGGAGTCCAAAATAGGCGAGGCCGGCGAAGGTTCCCGAGAGGAGCGTGACGAGAAATGAGCTTTCGCGCGCCAAAAGCAAGAGTGGCACGAAGGCGATAAAAATAAAAAACGCCCAATTGAGTGGATGCACGCTGAGCGCCAGAAAAAAAATACTGAGCAGAATATACAATATTTTTTTCATTTAAAGGTTCCTGGAACCTAAGTGCCACGTTGCCATGTTATACTGCCGTCATGTTTACGACTAAACGCGCTGTGAGCTGGGCGTTTTACGACCTGGCCAATACCATTTATTCCGCCGCCGTCGTCACCGTCTTTCTTCCATTATATGTCAACTCGCTTACCCATCTGAATGTATTGATGGGCGCCGCCGCCACGGTCGCAATGATTCTGGCCGGTCTTTTCTCACCGGCGCTCGGCGCCGTGACAGACGCAACTGGACGAACAAAACGTTATTTAATTATCGCCACCATTATCTGCTGCCTTGCCGTATTTTTTATCGCGCTCCCCCTGCCGCTTGCCGGAATTCTCACGTTTTTTGTGGTCGCTCATTTCTTTTACCACTTATCGCTCGTGTATTACAACTCGCTTCTTCCCGTGGTCGCCCCACCCGAGCGCCAGGGCTGGGTTTCCGGACTCGGCGTCGGACTCGGTTATGCCGGCGTCCTGGTCGCGCTCCCGATCGGCTACTGGGTTGAAAAAAACTTCGGCACGCGATTTGTGTTTCCCGCCGTGGCGCTTTCGTTTCTGGCGGGAACCATTCCGCTCGCACTGTTTGTCCCCGAACGAGCGGTCGAACATCCGCAGAAATTCCAGTGGCGGCTCGTGGGCCTCGAATTGAAAGAAGTATTTCAAACTTTGCGTTCGCTTCCCCGCCACCCAAATATATTTTTCTTCCTCGTCGGAAATTTTTTCGTGATGGAAGCCGTCAATGCGGTCATTCTGTGGCTTTCGGTGTTTATCAAATTTTCTTTCAAATTAACTCAGGGCCAGCTGATTCTGGTGCTCGTGGCCGCCAATTTATCGGCCTGCGTGTTCGGATTTGTTATCGGCTTCTTCACCGATCGCATCGGAGCGCTGAAAGCCACGATCGCGAGCGCGCTCGCGCTTTTTGGGGCGCTCCTTTTCTTGATGTTCTCGCACAACCCTTTCCTCGCACTCGGGGCGCTTTTGATTTTTGGTTCACTCGGCTTGGCGGGCACGTGGGTGGCAGGACGACGAGTGCTGATCGAACTTTCGCCGCCCGAGAAATTGGGCGAATTTTTCGGACTTTACGGCATGACGTCCAAACTGGCGTGTTTTTCGATGGCCTTGTTCGCTCTGCTGGCGGACCGCTTTGGATTTCGCATGGCCATTCTGGAATTGCTGGCCGTGCTGGCCATTGGCCTGGTGTTCCTCACAAAGGTTCCTGGAACCTTTGTGCCACGTTGACCCCTTCCGGTGAATAAAATATTTATTTACTTAATATTTTTTATGCTATAATTACATGTATGCCTAGGCCCCACAGAGATAACCAGGAAGGTGTCATTCATCACGTCGTCACACGCGGAAATAACAAACAGGACATTTTCCGGGAACGCTCTGATTATTTCATATTCGCCGAGATTCTCAGAGAATCGTGCTTCCTCCACCCTTTAGCGATTTACAATTACGCCCTGATGACCAATCACATTCATCTTTTGGTGGAAACCAAGAAAAAAGGAAGTTTTTCGAAAGCTATCGGAGAGACTATGAGAAAATACGCAATATATTTTAATCAAAAATATAATCATGTCGGCCACGTTTTTCAAAGCCGATTCAAAAGCTCAGTGATTGATCGGAACGGATATTTTTTCCTTTGTTCCAGATATATTGATTTGAATCCCGTTGAGGCGGGCATCATCAACAGCCCTCAAGATTACCCATGGTCCGGATACGCGACTCTGGCGTTTGGAAAAGCAGGGATTATTCCTTTGGAATTTCACTCACTTTATGAAGGACTGGGAAATACCCCAGAAGAAAGACGGCTTAGTTACCGCAACATTGTGGGCCCTCCGCTCGTCCCGTCCCAGCAAAGCAAGGTGGCACAAAGGTTCCAGGAACCTAAATCCAGCGCTTGTGCTTGAAGAAACCGATCATGGCGCCGGCGACTACGACCATAAGGCCCAATACCCACAGATATCCGTATTTCCAATGAAGTTCGGGAATATGTTCAAAGTTCATCCCGTAAAGTCCGGTAATCACGGTGAGCGGAAAGAAAATGGTGGCCATGAGGGTCAGCGTTTTCATCACCTGATTGGTTTGATGCGACGACTCCGATTGCTGGTGCGTAATCACGGAAACGTAAAGATCCATAATGCCGGCCACCAGATCGCGGTACATTTCCGCCATTTCGTGCACCCGGTACATGTGATCATAAATGTCGCGGTAATAAATCAAACTTTTCTTCGGAATTTGCGGATACACGCCGCGCGAGAGCTGAAAAATCGTATCGCGCTGCGGCCCCAGCGTGCGGCGAATCTGCAACACGACTTTCCGCATCTTGAAAATCTGATGCATCACTTCTTTCGACGGCTCCAAAAGAATCAGATCCTCAAGCTCTTCCATGTTGTCATCAATGTCGGCCAAAATGGGAAGATAATTATCCGCCAAAATAGTCAACATCGCGTGAAGAATGACGTCTGGCCCTTTACCAAAATATTGCAGAGGATTTCGTTCACATTTTTCTCGTTGAACGTCGATGGCGCGTATCGGTCCCTGATGAATGGTGACCAAATAATTGGGGCCGAGAAAAATATCAACTTCCGAATGCGTAAACTCGTTCGTGGGCCCCAAAAAACTTACGGCGTGAAAAATGAAAAATAGATATTTTTCGAAATCATCGATTTTGGGATAAGAATTACTTTTAACGCAATCGTCGATCGCAAGCGGATGAAACTGAAAAATATTGGCCAGCACTTGAATCTCACGTTCGGTCAAATCCTCGATGTCCACCCAAAACGTGCTTTTCGTATTCTGAAGAAGCTCGATGATATCCGAGGAATCCTCCGAACGTTTGAACTTGTTGTCTTTATCGAGACTGAAAATTTGAAGCATTGTTCACGACCACCTGTGCATTACGAACCGCTTGTTTTTTATTGATGCGCGCAATCGCGCGTTCTTTGAATTTTCGCTCAAACGCCCCCTGAGATTCAAGAGAAATAATTTCATTCACATCGATCCATTCTGGATCCTCGCCTTCCACCCGCTGGAATTCCGGCCAATCCGTCTCTTTTTGTTTCGCCGTGTACGGACACGCGGTCAAACATGCGTCACATCCGTAAAACCAATTTTCCATTTTGGATTGAATCCCGGCCGGTATTTCTCCCGGATTCTCGATGGTGTGATAAGCGATACATTTTGTGGCGTCCATTTCGAATGGGACCTGAATCGCGCCCGTCGGACACGCGTCAATGCAAACCCGGCACGTCCCGCAGCTTCCCACATGCGCCGCGTTTTCTTCCAATTCCAGATCGGTAATAAGTTCCGACAAAAAAAGCCACGGCCCGAACTCCAGACTGAGCAGTTGATTTTGCTTCCCGATAAATCCGAGTCCCGCGCGCTGAGCGGTTTCGCGCTCGAAAAGTGGACGCGTGTCGATGGACGAAACGAACCGTGCCTCAGGATTGATTTCTTGTTTCAAGCGTTCGATTAATTTTTCGTGCCGCGCGCGAATGGCTTTGTGATAGTCCGCGCCCCACGCATAGCGCGCGACTTTGCCGGACGCAGGTGTTGGCGGATTTTCGGCAAGTGACTTCTGAAAATAATTCGCACCCAGCACCAGAATGCTTTTCGCCCACTCGGTTTCTTTCAAAAATTGATCGCGGCGTGACTCATAATTTTTCAGGAATTTCATCTCGCCGGCATAGCCTTTCGCGCGCCAGGCCAGAAAACGCCGCTCGGCCTCGAGCGGTAAACCGGCACGGACCACACCGACGGCGTGAAATCCGGCTTCGTGAGCTAATGTTTTAATTCGGCGTGTAACCATGTTTCATTATAACAAAATCCGGAACAGGATTCTTCTTTCGGTCTTGAGACGATAGATGGGAATCCCATCCCGGGTTTTGTGAACCATCAAGCCATACGGGCCACAAGTTTTTTCGCCTTAATTAGCTGAGTCAATCCTTTCAAAACATCCTCGGATAGCGAAAAGCTTCCGTCACCATTATCTTTAAACGCATTCCCGAAAATCTGAGCGAGTTGTTCTTTTTTTGTTTTTGCCAAAGCAATCGCAGCTGCAGCAAATGACGCCGCATACTTCGGATTCTGCATCTGATCAGTCGGTACTTTCAATATTTTTGTCTCACCCAAAGCTTCCTTAAATCCAGACGCAACAATCGCAACGTGTTCCGGCGCAACACGCCCAATCGCGGCTTGTCCTGAAATGCGCGCGGCCCGAGAAAGTAAATTATGTAAACGAGTTTCATTTAAATCATCCAAAGACTGCGTAGCAAGAAGCGTGGCGACATTTTTACGCTCAAACGTGTTTCTAAATTCCGCCTTGCTCTCTTTGAACTCAGCGGGATCCTGAGTCACCAAAAATACGGCGGCTTTATTCGCGCCAAAAATTTTACCCTCCGCTTCGCCATTCATAAGGGCATTCATTAATTTCCCGTCATACGGAAGAAACGCCACGCCGGGATTATCATTCGACATAGCGCTAGTCAAAATAGCCTCTGAAGCCGCCCGAACTTCAGAGCTCAGCATTTCGAGTTCAGGAGCTTGAGTTTTCATAGTCTCTTGAGTAGCCGGGGGTGTAACAGCAGAAGTCATGCTGAGAGCCAGAAGCGCCTGATTCAGGCCTGCGGCAAAATCCTCCGGATTTTCATAGTATCCCCGATCGTTTTCTTCTAGAAGATAACTCACCGTCGGCGGAATATCTTTGGCAACAAACGAAGCCGGCGAAGGGAGTATTCCCGTTTGTGTGTCGCCGGCTGCAATCGGAGCATTCGCCGGAACACCGGAAATAATTTGGGAGGTTACATTTCCCAGCGCCATCGTAAACGTCTTTCCGTTTCCCAAACTTTTCCCCTCGCTCACAAATGTTTGCGCAATTTTCAAACGGTCAGCCACCGGCAAATCCTTCGCGGCATTCACCACATCAGAAATTTCCGGATTCGCCCCCAAACTCCTGCCTGATGTTCCACGAACCGAATTCAATGCCCGCCGAGCGGCACCCAACAAATTTTGAGCAACAGCGCTCACTTTTTGAGCAGTTGTTCTTTGTGAGTCGCGATAATCTTCCTGCAATTTTTCCAGTGCCCGAATCACCTCATCCATCGATTCATA
>JACROU010000047.1 GCA_016214265.1 Candidatus Omnitrophota bacterium | reverse complement strand
GCTCTTTTTCTCTCCATCGACAAAACGTGCTTCCAGTGAAATCCGGTGAAGGACCAGTCCCTCAATCTCGGTGAGTTTCTGAACATATTCCCTGACGCGCGTCAGCGATTCTTTGGTGTAATGAATTACCTGCAAGTTTTTCAAAAATGTCGCGGCACTGAGCGGCGAGAAAAACCGCGCGGTTCCGCTGGTCGGCAATACGTGGCTGGGGCCAGCCATGTAATCACCGACAACCGCCGGTGAATACGGGCCTACAAAAATGGCACCCGCATGTTGAATCCGTTTCAAATATTTATTCGGCGATTTAGTCATAATTTCCAAGTGTTCCGGCGCGATTTCGTTGACGATGTCGCAGCCCTCCTCGAGGGAATCAACGAAAATAATGTAGCCTGGCTCCACGCGCTTTTTGATCGCCTCGACGAGCTTCTTCGAATTGGTAACCAGAATGCCGAGTCCGCCGTTGTGCTCGGTCTGCGCCAGCAAATCGCAGGTCACATAATTCGGCACGGCCGAAGAGTCGGCAAGAATGCAGACTTCGCTCGGGCCGGCCACCATGTCAATATCGACAAATCCGTACACCTGCCGCTTCGCTTCGGTGACGTAGGTGTTCCCCGGACCGACAATTTTATCGACTTTTTTGATCGTGCGCGTGCCAAAGGCCATGGCGGCAATTGCCTGCGCGCCCCCGACTCGATAAATTTCTTTGATGCCAAGCAGATTTGCGACGACCAGAATCTGCGGATTGATTTCCCCGGTCTCGCGCTGAGGCGGCGTCACCAGCACTATTTCTTTCACCCCCGCGATTTTCGCGGGCAGTGCCGACATAAATACCGTCGAGACTAGCGGTGCCTGTCCACCCGGAACGTAAATCCCGATTCGCTCGAGCGGAATGTAATTTCGTGAAAGTAGCGCGCCCTCTTTGGCTTTGATTTTATAGTTTTTGCGAATTTCCTTTTCGTAAAACTGTGACGCGTTTTCCTGAAATTCTTTCAAAAGCGGAACAAAATCGTAGCCCACTTTTTCGTACGCCTTGTTGATATCCCCCTCGGTAACTTGCAGGCGCTTGAGTGGAATGTCAATGCCATCGAATTCTTTGGTGAAGCGGCGCAGGGCAAGATCCCCGTCAGTGCGCACTTCCTGTAAGATTTTGTGCACCTTTTTGAACAAATCGTCGTCAAAGTCCTGTTCTTTCGAACGATTCAGTTTTTTGAGTGCGCTTTTGTCCCAAGTAATTACTTGCATATTTTTAACCTAAAATTTGAGGTAATTTGTTGATGTTAATTATTGATTCTATTTTTTCTGGATTCTTCCCGCCGCCTTGCGCAAACAGTTTGTTGCCGCCGCCGGTTCCCTCAAACTGGGCCGCGATTTTACTGACCATATCTTTCGCGCTCAAATCTTCGCGATTTTCTAAATCCTTTGTTAGCGCCACTATGATGCTGACTTTTTTGTCATCAGATGTCACTACAACGGCTATAGTTTTTTCTTTCATTACGTTAATAATATGGTCCGCTTCATTTCTTAGTTCGTTAATGGTCCGAGTATAGTCATTGCAAATTCGTGGGATTAAAAACAATCCTTTCCATTCAATTTTCATGGAAGCAATTTGCGCGTCAGATAATTTTGTGACTTTCCTAGCTTCCGATTCTTTTTTCTTTGCCTGAAGTTTTTCTGCTTGTTCCTGAGAGCTTTGCTCTAATTGCTTCACAAAATTTTGAATCGTATCCGTTCCCGTAATCGCCTCAATTCGCCGCACTCCGGCCCCCACCGAGGTTTCTTTCGTGATCATGAAAGCCTGAATATCGCCTACATTTGAGCAGTGCGTGCCACCGCAGAATTCAAGACTGGTGTCTCCGATACGGAGTAATCGAACCCGATCGCCGTACTTATCACCGAAAAACGCCAAGGCCCCTTCCTTGCGCGCATCTTCAATCGACTTTTCTTCCGGGCAAACTTGGATTTTTGAACGGATAATCTCGTTCACGGCATTCTCAGCATGTTTAATTTCTTGCTGAGTCAGCGCTTTCGGATGCGAAAAGTCAAATCGCAGTTTGTCTTCATTCACGAGCGAGCCCAGCTGACGAACGTGTGAACCCAATTGCTTGCGCAGAACGGCCTGTAAAATATGCGTTGCCGTGTGATTGCGGCGGGTCGCGTCACGGATTTCGCGGTTTACTTCCGCATGAACCGTATCGCCCTCGGACAATATTCCTTTTTCAATCCGGACGTAATGAAGAATCCGGTCTTCTTCTTTCTGAGTATCGATGACAACGCCTTTGAATTTCGCGTTTTCAAAAATTCCCCGGTCCCCCACCTGTCCGCCGCCCTCCCCATAAAACGGACTCTGGTCCAGAATCACCAGATATTTATCGCCGGCGTGTTCCGCGAATAGGACTTTTCCCTTTGTCGACAATGTTTCGTAGCCCAAAAATTTAGTTTTTGGGATATCGGCAAGTTTTTTCGCGAAATCAGACACCGCAAAAATTTCACTCGAAATATCGCTACCTTTTTTCGAACGTTCGCGCTGTTCGTCCATTAACTTTTCAAAACCTTCCAGGTCGACGTGCAGCCCGTGCTTCAGGACAATCATCTCGGTCAGCTCATCCGGAAATCCGTACGTGTCATAAAGCTTAAATATGTCTTCGCCGGAAAGGATGTTGGACTTTCGGTGTTTCGTCTGGGCGATCATTTTTTCAAGGATTTGCGTCCCTTGCTCGATCGTTTCCAGGAACCGCTCTTCCTCTGAGCGAATCGTAAGAACCAAATTCTTCTCCGCGTTTTTGAGCTCCGGATACGGTTTTTTCATGACTTCGATAACCGGATTTACGAGTTCATACAAAAATGCCTGACGTGCTCCCAGCTGCCGGCCATGCCACACGGCCCGGCGAATCAGCTTGCGAATGACGTATCCGCGGCCTTCGTTGGACGGAATCGCGCCGTCGTGAATTGAGAACACCACGGCCCGGGCGTGATCAACAATCGCGTAGACGGAACGGATTTTGTCATCCGGAACCGGGGTCTTCAATTTGAGAATCGACTTTACCGAATTCCCGAGCTTTGCGAGCGTATCGATTTCGTAATTTGTGCGTTTGCCCTGCATCACGCAAGCGAGGCGCTCAAGCCCCATCCCGGTGTCAATGTTTTTTGCGGCGAGCGGTGTCAGCACGCCGCCGTCTTACCTGTCAAATTGTGTGAACACCAGATTCCAGATTTCTGCAAAACGGCCGCAATCACAGTCAATATTGCAATGTTTCTTGCCGCATCCAACCTGCTCGCCCTGGTCAAAATAAATTTCCGAGCAAGGTCCGCAGGGACCATTCGGTCCGTCCTTCGGTGCGTTGGATGGCCAGAAATTACCCTTATCGCCAAGTTTAACAATCCATTCGGGACGCAGCTTGATAGCATCTTTCCAAATGGCGTAAGCCTCTTCGTCTTTCTCGTGGACGCTGACGCGCAGGCGCTCTTTCGAGATGTTCATTTCGTCCGTCAGAAATTCCCAGGCCCACTGAATCGCCTCTTTTTTGAAATAATCGCCGAACGAGAAATTGCCGAGCATTTCAAAAAATGAATGGTGATACGGCGTCTTTCCGACATTGTCGAGGTCGCCGGTACGAAGGCATTTTTGCGAGCTGGCGGCGCGCTTCATGTCTTTTTTGAGGCCGAGAAAATAATCCTTAAACTGATTCATACCCGCTCCGGAAAAAAGGAGCGTCGGATCATTCTGAGGAATCAAAGAGTCAGAAGAAACGATTTTATGCGCTTTCCCCTCAAAAAATTTCAGGAACCTGTCCCGAATCTCGTCCGTTGTCATTAATCCCATGCCAAATCATCCTTCGTTTTCATCAATTGTCCCATCACGTCGCGGCAGATTTCATAATCGAAACCTTTTCGCGTCAGGTAATCGTAAATGCGTTTTCGCTCTTTTGGATCCGCACTCTTGTCTGGCTTAATCTTCAGACTGGCCAAATCCAGCGCCCGCTTTCGTTGATCTTCGCGATTTTCTTTATCGAAACATTCTTCGATGATTTTTTCGCCGAGCCCTTTTTTCTTAAGCTGAAACCGAATGCGCACATCCCCAGTCGCTTTATTCCGGAGCTGATCCACATAGGCCCGGGTAAATACGGAGTCGTCAATCAGCTTTCGCTCTTTGAGCTTTTCAATCAGGGCATAAATTTCAGCCGGCGGAAATTTCTTGGCGTAAAGCTTTTTCAGCAGCTCTTTTTCCGAATGCATGCGCATCCCGAGAAGTTTCAGCGCGTAAACCAGAGCCTGATTTTTTTCTTTAGTCGTCATGAGTGAAAAAAGAAACGGCTCCCGAAATGATTTGCTAAGGGAGCCGTTTTGGTTATCGGTTAAAAGTGACTGCTAAATATTAGTCAGCTGCGCCAGCGCCTACTGCGATCGCGACTCCGGAAGCTTCTTTTTTGCGAAGCTCATCTTTCACTTTGGCTTCGACTTCCTCAAGTACTTTCGGGTTTTGCCTTAGCCAGGCTCTGACATTGTCACGGCCTTGTCCGATACGCTCGCCGTTGTAGGACAGCCACGTGCCGGATTTCTCAAAGACATTGGTATCAACCGCAAGGTCAATGATGCTGGAAGAGCGCGAAATCCCTTCGTCAAAATAGATATCGAACTCAGCGCTGCGGAATGGAGGTGCGCACTTATTCTTCACCACTTTCACGCGGACTCGATTGCCGACATTGTCCTCGCCTTTTTTAATGGCGCCGATGCGGCGGATGTCTAATCGAAGTGACGAATAAAACTTCAGCGCTTTTCCGCCCGGTGTGGTCTCGGGGTTTCCGAACATCACACCGATTTTTTCGCGGATTTGATTGATGAAAATGACGCAGGTTTTTGACTTTGAAATAATGGCGGTCAATTTGCGAAGCGCCTGCGACATCAAACGCGCTTGTGTGCCCATAAACGAGTCACCGATGTCTCCCTCGATTTCCGCCTTCGGAACAAGTGCGGCGACGGAGTCGATGACAACCAAATCCACCGCGTTGGACTTTACGAGGGCCTCCACGATTTGGAGGGCTTGCTCCCCGTTATCGGGCTGAGAAATGATCAGATCATCCACTTTCACCCCAAGCTTCTCGGCGTAAATGGGATCCATGGCGTATTCCACGTCGATAAACGCGGCGGTTCCTCCCATACGCTGCAATTGGGACACGATGGAAAGTGTCAGAGTGGTTTTGCCGCTGGATTCCGGTCCGAAAATTTCGACGATACGTCCGCGAGGGACGCCGCCGATTCCGATGCACATATCCAGCATCACAGACCCTGTCGGGATGGAATCAATTTGATCCATCGAAAGCCGGCCGTCGCCGAGTTTCATGATAGACCCTTTTCCGAACTGTTTTTCGATATTTGCCAAAGCGGCCTGAAGGAACTTCTGCTTTTCAGCGCTTTCCTTCTTGCTCTGAACCTCAGAGACTTTCACTTTGACTTCGTCGACTTTGAACTTCTTTTCTACGGTTTTTGCTTTTTCAGACATTTTCTTTCTCCTATTAAGCGTTCGAAAATAGGGTTTCCGGGAACTCGATATTATAGAGGGGTTAAGGGGTTAAGGCAATTGTTAGCTTTTGCGCTTGAAGACTTTATGTTCCGCACCTTTACGCAGACGGTCAATATTGGACCGGTGCATATACACGGTCAAACAAGCCATCAGAAAGCTGACAGTATCGAGGAGCCAGAATTCGGGGATGTTCCGGTAGAACAGAGCGATAAAAAGAATGAGCGAAAATGCCGCGGTCATGGATCCTACTGCGATGTAATTCGTGACGGCGACGGTAACAATCCAGACGATAGCTGCGCCAAGCACGGCTTTTGGCAGAATACCCAAAAAGACACCCGCCGAGGTAGCGACGCCTTTTCCGCCTTTGAATTTCAGAAAAACTGTCCAATTGTGGCCCACGACGGCGGCGATGCCAAATAAAAGGCCGAGCAGTTTTGAGTCAGTGTGATAATAAAGCGGGAAGAAAAAAGCAGGGACGAATCCTTTTAGCATATCGAATGTGAGCACAGCGCTTCCCCATCCCTTGCCGATAACGCGAAATACGTTAGAAGCTCCCACGTTGCCGCTTCCATGATCGCGGATGTCGATTCCTTTTGCCAGTTTGCCGGCGATAAAAGCGGTTGGAATGGCTCCGATGAGATAACTTGCGGCAAGAAACAGGATAAAAGGAATCATTCCTTTTCCTCCATAAGATGGAGACGGATACCTACACCCGACATCTTAAAATATTCTAGAAATTGATGCTCGAAGAAATTCCAATAATGTTTGGGTGATTTTTCTTTGTGCCGCACGAACAGATTGAATCTGAGCGGCCGGAATCCGGTCTGAACCAGATATTTGAGCCTGGTCCCCTGAGGCGGTGATGTTTTTTTTATTTTTTCGAGGAAAACGTTGAGTTCGTGTGTCGTAAATTTACGAGAATAATTGTTAAAAACTTTGAAAGATTCCTGAATCGGCTTCAGGACATTTTTGCCCACGAGGCCGGACATGCAAAAAAGCGGATAGTTCTCAAGGTAATTAATTTCACGGTAAAAATCGGACTGATATTGTGCCCAGTTTCTTTCTTTGGCCAAGTCCCATTTATTGGCAACAAGGATGAGCCCTTTTTTTTCCGCAAGAATTTGATCAACTACCATTTTGGAATCTCGGCGAATTCCGTGGGTTGCATCAAAGAGCAGCACCACCACATCGGCCATAGAAATGGCTTCGCGGGTACGTGAAAAACTGAAAAGTTCCGTGGCCGATTTGATTTTTTTGCCCTGTCGAATTCCAGCGGTATCCACGAGGCGAATCAGTTTTCCATCAATACTGAACAATTCTTCCACAGTGTCGCGCGTGGTACCGGGAATGGGAGAAACGATCACACGTTCTTGATTGAGGAGGCGGTTTAAGTACGTGGATTTTCCCACGTTGGGTTCACCAACAATTGAAAGGCTGAAAAGAAAAGGGTCTTCTTTCATTTCTTCTGCGTGATCAGGAAGGTCATCGACAATCTCATCCAGAAGTTCTCCGATCCCCATGCCGTGCGTTGCTGAAATTTTCAAGATTTTGTCAAAGCCGAGGTGGAAGAATTCGGAAAATTTAACCGAAACTTCTTTCACGTCTAATTTGTTGACGACGACAATGACTTTGCGGTTCACTCTACGCAACGTGTCGGCGAAACGTTCATCGACAGTAGTGAGTCCGGCTTCACCATCAACGATTAAAAGAATTAAAGCCGATTCTTCGAGCGCTTTGACTACTTCCCGGTCCACTTTGGATTCCAGTGTGTTTTCTTTCGCGAATTGGAATCCGCCGGTGTCGACGATTCGGAAATTCTTGCCGCACCAGGAAATGTTTTCATAAATCCGGTCGCGCGTGGTACCGCTTTCACGCTGGACGATTGATTTTCTTTTTTCTGCAAGCCGATTGAAGAGTGTGGATTTTCCGACATTAGGCCGACCGGCAATCGCGACAAGAGGCAGTTTAAGAGAGGGTGATTTCACGAAGCCGCCTCCCCTCACGGATGATATAAACAGCGCCGGAAAGGATGGTTAATGTGGCGGTGAGATACCAGAAAATTGGGACGATGGAGTTCTGAAATAATAGAAGAATCACGGTTAACATTTGACAGACCGTTGTGGCTTTTCCCAGAAGATTTGGCATTGCAGTAATTTTCCCTGTCGTAAAAAAAAGAATCAAAAGCCCCAAGATGATTAGTGCGTCCCGCGATGTGATAACGATAACCACCCAAATAGGCGGTTTTAAATAAAAAGTTCCTTGAAGAAAAATGCTGATGAAGGCACTGACGAGAAGTAATTTGTCAGCAACAGGATCCAGAAGCGTTCCGATCGCTGTTCTTTGATGAAACACTCGGGCCACATAACCATCGATGGCATCCGTTAAACAGCACAATGAAAACACCCCCAGAGCCGCATAACGGAAGAACTCATTCGTCCCATCGTAATATGCAATCAGCGTGATAAAAACGGGTACTAATAGAATGCGTGAGAGTGTCAGAGAATTTGCAAGATTCATAAAGTTAGCTTTCAGCTATTAGCTGTCAGCTCTCTGCAAAACTAAAATCTTGCTGATGGCTGACAGCTGATCGCTGATGGCTAGTTACTGTAAATACTTCAATTCATCACCGGTAACGGGATCATATTTGAAACGTTCCGGAAATGTTTGACCTGTTTTAGGATTATATTTGGTGTGAACTTCCTGAACCTGTCCCTGAGCTGCAGGCTGTTGATATCCCTGTTGAGGGGCATATTGAGCCGGCGGATATTGCCCTTGAGCTTGCTGCTGCTGCATTTCTTCGCGAATTTCACGTTTTGCGGACTCTTTGGAACGTCGCATGCCCTCACCTACCATGGCACCTAAAAGCGCTCCCGATCCCGCTCCAATAGCGGTTCCGACACCAGCGTGGCCTGATTGACTGCCGATAAGTGCCCCGAGTCCAGCGCCAGCGGCACCGCCAGCAAGTGCGCCTGTAGCAGGTTCGTTCAGTGTCGTTTCGCATCCTGAAATAGCGAATATCAGTAACATTAATCCTGCAATCTCTTTTCTGATCTTCATGTGTTTATTATGCCTCCTTGTTTGCTAAGCGATTTCAGCGGGGCTCAACAGTTGAGTTGATTTTTCGCTTTGGCTCACACGGACCGAAACAATTTTTGAAACGCCTGTCTCTTCCATTGTTACGCCGTAAAGCGCGTCTCCCATTGAAATGGTTTTACGATTATGGGTGATGATAATAAATTGAGTTGAATCTAAAAAGCTTCGAAGGACTGTTAAAAACCTGTCAATATTGGCCTCGTCGAGTGGAGCATCCACTTCGTCCAAAACACAAAATGGCGAGGGTTTGATTTTGAACAGAGAGAATAAAAGCGCAATAGCGGTTAGAGCTTTCTCGCCGCCGGAAAGCAGAGAAATTTGCTGCAACTTTTTCCCAGGAGGACGAACCATAATTTCGATTCCCGACTCCAGCGGATTGTCTTCATCCAAAAGCGTTAGCTGTGCATGCCCCCCCTTGAAGAGAGTCTCAAAAAAGCCCTGAAAATTAATTTGAACGGCTTTAAAAGTGTCCTCAAATAACTGTTTGGTGGTTCTGTTTATTTTCCGGATCGCGTCGAGAAGCGCATCACGCGCATTCACCAAGTCTGTTTTTTGAGTGACGAGAAAATCAAAGCGGGTTTTAAGTTCATTAAATTCGTCAACAGCCAACAGATTGACCGCTCCGTAAGATTCCAGCTTCTCTTTCAAAGCCGTGATCTGGGTGCTGATTTCGTCAATATTTTCACTTTCGGATAACGGAATGTGATTGGTTTCACTTTCTAAATCAATTTTGTATGCCTGGCGTACACGATCAAGAATGGAATTTTTAGCATATCCGGATTCCATTGCTTTGTAATCTGCTTGGTGTAATTCTTCCTTTAATGTTTCAAGAGCTGAACGCAGTGAATCAACTTCTTGCTCGAAGGTTTCAGTAAGCCTGCGCTCAGATTCCAGATGTTCTTTAACATTCGCCAGACTAATATCTGTTTCTGACTGAGTCTTAACCATCTCATCAATTTCGGTGGAATAAGTATTGGTTTCAGTCTGTACGGCATCACGAGATTGTTTCAGATGTGATGAAAGCAGAATAAACCTTTCACGTAGACTGGTTACTTCGGTTTCGTGACGAACCTGTTTCATTTTTTCCGCTTCGAGTACCGACGATTGTTCTTGCTCAAATTGGTTCAATCTTGTCAGTTCTTGCTGAAGAGTGTTTTCTTCACCGTCCAACTCGGCGGTTTTGAGTGTGTGCTCTTGGATCAATTTTTCGAAATTAAGCGTCTCAAGATTGGATGTCTCAAGCTCTTTGCTTAAAAAGCTAATTTTCTCCTGAATGCGATCCATGGTAGCAACCAGAGAGGTTCCCAGTTTGAATTCTGATTCCAGCTCAGTGCGGATTTTCTGTAAATCTTCCTGAACCCTGGAACCGCCTTCACTCATCTCTGCCTTCTCCCGCTTTAGACGTTTCTCGCGCTCTTCGTATTCAGCGAGTTGATGCTCTAACATTTCCTTTTCAGGTGTCAATTCTGAGATCTGGTCCGTTGAAAACCCGCTATCTTTTCCTTTTGGAAACGTGATAAACGCTCCCGGGCCAATCAGAATACCGTCGGAGGAAAGAATCTGCTTGTCGCTCGTAATTTGTTGAATGTCAAGAGCGATCAGCTCCTCGCCCAGTTTTGATGATGAGTAGGTGTTTGTGAAAAGTTTTGATGAATTGTTAAAGTCGATGTGTTCGGAGATTGGAACAAATTCAAGCCCGCTCCAGCAAAAAGTTGCAGGGGTGACGTTCAAGTCGTTTGTAAGAAGGGAAACAATAGGAAACGCTGATGACTTTTGAGTTAATGTCTTGATTTCAGAAAAAGCATCGTGAATGTTAAATATAAGCACGTCCTCTGAAAAGACCGAGAGAAGTTGATGGAATATTTCTTCCCGTCCCGATTTTGGCTTTACGGATTCTTTCAAGAACCATGCTTTGCCAAAAAGTTTTGAGGAGACATCTTTGCGGCGCTCGTCAAATTCTTTGAAAACCCCTCCGGTGTTTTGAAGCGAGATTTTTCCCGTCAGAACATCTATGTGCGCCCGGATTTCTTTTCGACGGTCTTCAGCCTTCAGCATGCGGGAAAGTACGCCATCAATTTCCGTCTCTTTAATTCTTAAATTCTCTTGAACGACGCCTAAGGATTCCTCCAAAATCGATTTTTGTTCGGCTAATTGTTTTTCGTTCTCCCTGATCTTGGAAATTTGTGTTTGCAGACTTTGGCCGTCCTGATTGAGGGATTCAAGTTCACGGGATTTTTGTTCCGTTCTTGCTCGGTTACCGGAAATGCTGGATTCGAGCCTGACTTTTTCATTATGATGTTCGCTCTTTTCCCGAGCAATAACCAGCTGTTTGGAGCGCAACTCCTCAAGAGATTTCTTGATTGAAAAATATTTTTCTTTTTCTTTTTCGAGAGTTTGACGGATAATATCAAGCTCCCGCTCCCTCGCGGCAAGTTCCGTTTCCTTGACGATCACTTCCTTTTCGGTTTTTTCAATTTCCTGCCGTAGCGATTTG
The DNA here is from genome assembly GCA_016214265.1 of Candidatus Omnitrophota bacterium. Taxonomy (GTDB): domain Bacteria; phylum Omnitrophota; class Omnitrophia; order Omnitrophales; family JACROU01; genus JACROU01. Next base: position 48,660 of record JACROU010000047.1, on the reverse strand, counting down.
ATCTGTTCCTCACTCGACGCAATTTCACCTTCTGCTTCCAGCCACTGATTTTTAAGCGAGCCGATGCGTTCGACATTAAAATATATTTTGTCGCGGAGCGAATTGATTTTTGATACAAGTTCGATTTTTTTCAGTTCGCCAAAGCTCAGGTCGGACTCGAGATTCTGGATTTTGTTTCGGTTCTCTTTCAGTGACGATTCCTTCTCGGCGAAATTTGTCTGAAGCTCAGTTTGCCGCTTTAACATCTCTAATTTTTTTGTTTCCAATTCAGTTTTGATTGAATCAAGATTGTTTAACTCCCAGCTGGCTTTTTTGATCTCCAGTTTTTTTAGAGTGTCGAATTGCTCGCGGTATTTTTCTGCCCGTTTCGCCTGTCTTTCTGCGTATTTAATATTTTTCTCAACTTCAGCAATGATGTCCCCGAGACGCAGAAGATTTTCTTCAGTGCGCTCCAGTTTCTTGATCGCCTCTTCTTTTTTAGTTTTGAATTTGGAAATTCCCGCGGCTTCCTCAATCAAAAACCGGCGCTCGTCCGGATCTGCTGATAGGATGTAATCAATCCGGCCTTGTTCGATCATGGAATACGAGTTTGACCCGATGCCTGTATCCAAAATCAGATCTTGAATGTCTTTGTAACGGCAGATGGTTTTGTTGATGGAATATTCGCTTTCACCGGAGCGGTAAATTTTTCGGCTGATCACCACTTCTTCGTACTCGATCGGCAGGATTTTGTTGCGATTATCTATGGTCAGATGAACTTCGGAGAACCCCAGTGGCTTTCGATAATCGGTTCCATTAAAAATGACGTCTTCCATCTTGGAACCACGCAGCAATTTTGCGCTTCGTTCCCCCAAAACCCAACGGATTGAGTCCGAAATATTGCTTTTTCCACAGCCGTTTGGTCCTACAACACAAGTTACGCCGGGTTCGAAGACAACTTCGGTTCTATCCGCAAAAGATTTAAATCCGAAAATTTCTATTTTTTTCAGGCTCATTCTTTTAGCGATTTCTAGCCAAATCCTTTCGGATAGGCTCATTTTGGGTTGATAAGTTGAGGCAGAAAAAACACTTAAGACGAGAGATTTTAACAGTTTTTATTGGGAAATAAAGGATGTTTTTGAAAGATTATTCTTTGAATTTTCGGACGCAAAGAGTAGCGTTGTGACCGCCAAAACCAAGGGAATTCGTGAGGCAGATATCCACTTTCGCTTGCCGTGCTTGATTTGGAACATAGTCCAAATCACAATCAGGATCTGGGTGATGGAGATTGATGGTTGGGGGGATGATACCGGTTTCAATGACTTTGCAGCAAACAATGGTTTCAATACTGCCAGCGGCACCCAAAAGATGTCCGGTCATCGACTTGGTCGAACTGATCTGAACTTTTCTTGCAAGCGCATCCCCAAAAGCTCCTTTAATTGCCAGAGTTTCAACTCGGTCATTCATCGGAGTTGCTGTTCCGTGCGCGTTAATATAGTTGACCTGCTCTGGCTTAACGCCGGCATCTCTCATGGCGCGAATCATACATTGGGTTCCCCCCTCGCCTTTCGGATCGGGTGCCGTGATGTGGCTGGCGTCTGAAGTCATTCCATAACCAACGATTTCAGCATAAATATGAGCGCCACGCTTTTTTGCATGCTCAAGCTCTTCAAGCACCATAATGCCGCATCCCTCTCCCATCACAAAACCGTCACGAGTTGCGTCAAAAGGTCTCGAGGCGCTTTCGGGCGTATCATTTAAGCATGAAAGTGCTTTTAGAGCGGCGAATCCGCCAAAACCCAATGGCGTAATACAAGCCTCAGAGCCGCCAGCAATCATGACGTCAGCTTCTCCCCGCTGAATAATTTTATAGGCATCGCCCGAAGCATGAGCCCCAGTCGCACAGGCCGTTGCGACACAGGAATTAGGCCCCTTCAAGCCAAACTGAATGGAAACCTTTCCGGAGGCCATGTTGACGATTAACATCGGGATAAAAAATGGAGAGATACGGTCAGGTCCCTTTTCAAGCATGACCTGATGTTGTTCTTCGATGGTGTGTAGACCGCCGATGCCCGATCCAATGAAGACACCGCATACTTGCGGGTCTTCTTTGGAAAAATCGATTTTAGAATCTTTAACCGCCATTTCACTGGCGGCGAGGGCGAATTGGACGAAACGGTCGGTTTTCTTTTTTTCCTTAGGGCTCATCCACATTGACGGATCAAAGTTCTTAACTTCAGCGGCCACTTTTGAAGGGAATTTATCCGGATCAACTTGCGTGACTCTTCCGGTTCCGCTCCGTCCGTGGATCAGTGAATCCCAGAACTCATTCGTTGTATTGCCAACAGGACTGATGACTCCAATTCCTGTGACGACGACCCTGCGTTTCATAAGGAAATTAGAATTAGGAGGATTTATTTTTTGTTCTTCGCTTTTTCTTCAATGTATTTAATGGCATCGCCGACAGTTTGAATCTTTTCGGCGTCTTCATCCGGAATTTCAATTCCGAACTCTTCTTCAAGTGCCATAACAAGTTCTACAGTATCCAAAGAATCAGCACCCAAATCATCGACAAAAGAAGCTTCGGGGGTGACTTCTTCAGGTTTAACGCCAAGTTGTTCTACGATGATTTCTGTAATTTTATCGTTAACTGCCATTGCTTGATTCCTCCTTGGTTGTGTTAAAAAGGATTACAACGAAAAACTACATCAACATACCGCCATCTACTTGAATTACTTGTCCAGTTAGATAACTAGAATACTTTGAAGCTAAGAACAAAGCAACATTTGCGACATCTTCGGGTAGCCCAAATCGTTCGAGGGGTATCTGTGTTAGCATCAAATTGCGGATATCTTCTGGTAGTTTATCTGTCATCGCCGTTTTGATGAATCCCGGTGCGATGGCATTAACGTTAATGCCTCGTTTGCAAAGCTCTTTTGCCGCTGATTTGGTCAGCCCAATAACGCCTGCTTTCGAAGCCCCGTAATTGGCCTGACCCGCGTTACCCATCAATCCGATGATTGAAGCGATGTTTATGATGCGGCCTGTACGCTGCTTCATCATAATCTTTGCGGCTGCTTTGGTGAATAAAAAAGTGCCTTTAAGATTAATCGTAAGAACCAAGTCCCAATCTTCTTCCGACATGCGAATGAGCAACGTATCTCGCGTAATGCCTGCGTTGTTGACGAGTATATCGATGCGACCCATAGAGTCAACACATTTTTTGACAGCTTCTTCAACTTGAGCTGATTGAGTGACGTTCGCTTCTATCTCGAGGCATTTCACGCCCTTAGATTCAATTTCCGATTTTGTTTTTGAGAGATTTTCTTTGTTTAAATCCACGATAACGACATGCGCGCCTTCTTCCGCAAACTTTAGCGCGATTTCACGGCCGATTCCCTGCGCTCCCCCAGTAATTAACGCCACCTGATCTTTCAAAAGCATCTTTGAGTCCCCCTTACCTTGAATTTTGTTTTGATGGCCCTCGAGAGTTTCAACCATTTCATGACTCCTTTTTCGATATCACTGAATTAAGATAAGCCTGAATATCGACCGCTGTTCCTAAATTCAATACTGAAATTTCAGGATTAATTTTTCGAACCAAACCCTTCAACACCGTGCCAGGACCAATTTCAAAAGCCTCCCGGATTCCCATTGCGGTGATTTTCTCAATCGACTCCACCCATCTTACAGGCGAAATCACTTGTTCGCTAAGCAATTTTTTTATTGTGCCCGGATTATGCTCTCCGGATGCGGTTACGTTTGCAATAAACGGAATATGAGGCTTGCTGAACTCAAATCGATCCAATTCTTTAGCAAGTCCCTGGCTGGCTTCAGTCATCAGGTAAGAATGAAACGCCCCGCTCACCTTCAACGGAATAACTCTTTTTGCGCCTTTTTCCTTTGCCAAGGCGCAAGCTTTCTCAACGGCTTGAATAGGTCCCGAGATCACAATTTGATCCGGAGAATTGATATTGGCGATCTGACATCCGCTTTCGTGGCAAATGGATTCAAGAATGTTTTGGGCAAGCCCGATGATGGAAGCCATGGTTCCTGGATGTTTGAGACCGGCTTCTTCCATGAGTGCACCTCTACGTTTTACCAGTTTCACCCCTTCTTCAAAGGTAATAACTCTCGCGGCAAAAAGAGCGTTATATTCTCCCAAACTTAATCCGGCGACGACGGCGGGAATCAAATCAGGGCATTCTGATTTCAACAACTCTGTGATTGCGGCGCTCATGACAAAAATTGCAGGCTGGGAAATCTCGGTTCGAGTAAGTTGTTCTTCCGGCCCGTTAAAAGAAACTTGCGAAATTGAAAACCCTAGATGTTTATCCGCATCATCATAAATTTTTTTGCAAATCGGAAAAGTTTCGTATAAGTCTTTTCCCATACCGACGAATTGTGCCCCCTGTCCTGCAAATAAAAACGCACGCTTTACCATTTCATCACCGTGGAGGCCCATGTGAGCCCGCTTCCGAATGCGACCATTGCGATATGTGAGCCTGGTTTTACACGGCCGGTTTTTACCGCTTCGTACAGTGCCACGATGGTTGATGCGCTTGACATGTTTCCATATTTGTCCAGATTGATAAAAATTTTTTCAATGGGAATATTTACTCTCTCGGCAACTGCCTGAATAATACGAAGATTGGCCTGGTGCGGAATCAAGATATCCACCTGCTCGAGTTTGATTCCCGCCAATTGAATAGCCTTCAGCACGGCATCCCCCATACTGCGTACCGCTAGCTTGAAGACTTCACTGCCATTCATTTTTAGAGTGTGAAGTTTTTGCTGAATTGTTTCCAAGGTGGGTGGAATTGCTGATCCTCCCGCAGGAACTTTGAGAAGGTCCGCATAATTTCCGTCAGCAGCAAGATACGTTGACAGAATGCCATGTCCGTCCCTGGCCTCAGAAATGACGGCAGCTCCTGCACCGTCACCAAAAAGCACGCAGGTCGAGCGGTCTGTCCAATCGACGAATCCCGAAAGAACTTCCGCTCCGATAACCAAAATGTTTTTGTACAAGCCCGAAAGGATTAGTCCCTGAGCGACAGACATTGCGTAAGGAAAACCAGAACAGGCTGCGCCCAGATCAAAAGAAGGGCACGTAGCGCCAATTTTTTTTTGAACTAAGCAAGCTGTTGATGGGAAAAGCATGTCGCCTGAAATAGTGGCGACGATGATTAAATCAAGATCGGAAGATTTAAGGCCTGCGTCTTTTAACGCTTCCAAACCCGCTGCGGCGGCGAGATCGCTTGTGCTTTCGCCCTTTTTGGCGATGTGCCGTTCTTTGATACCAGTGCGGGATTGAATCCACTCATCAGTGGTATCCACCATTTTTTCAAGATCGTAGTTTGTCAGAATTTTTTCGGGAATATACAAGCCTAATCCCGCAATGCCGGCGCGTTTTTTCATATTGGATAAGATTGGTTAGAATTAAGCTTTTTCGCTCTTTTCTCGATGCTGAATTTCACTTACAATTTGATCGTTGATTTTATATTGTACGCTCGAAGCCGCAGCACGAATCGCGTTTCGGATTGCGGTGGGGGTTGACCCGCCATGACTGATGATCACGACTCCGTTGATGCCCAAGAGCGGTGCTCCGCCCGCTTCCTCATAATTGGTGTCTTTACGAATGGCTTCAAGTGCGGGTTTGCACAAAAGCGCGCCGATTTTTGCGATCGGATTTTTTTCGATTTCTCGTTTAAACAGCGTTCCAGCGACGTCAACAACGCCCTCGATGATTTTTAACACGACATTGCCGACAAATCCGTCCGTTACGATGCAGTCACATTTTCCCGAGAAAAAGTCACGGCCTTCCACATTCCCAACAAAATTGAGCTTGGATTCACGCAAAAGTTTGTAGGCTTCTTTCGTGACTTCGGTTCCTTTGCTTTCTTCTTCGCCGATATTTAGAAGTCCGATAGAAGGATTGCGTTTTTTCAGTATGCAGCGTGAATAAATGTCAGCCATAATGGCGTATTGCAGTAGGTGTTCAGGTGTCGGGTCGACGTTGGCGCCCACGTCCAGCGCTAACGAAATTCCGTGAGCTGAAGGATAGGTAATGGCAATTCCGGGCCGTTTAATGCCGCTCAAGAGGCCAAGATTTAACATGGCGGATGCAACAGCGGCACCGGTATTTCCGGCCGTAACTACGGCGTCGACTTCTTTTCGTTTCAGAAGATCAATCGCGACATTGACCGAAGAATCTTTTTTTCGTTTAACCGCATGAACTGGAGATTCACTCATCGAAACAACTTCCGAAGCGTGATGAATAAAAATCCGTCCGCCAGGGACCTTGTAATTGTTCAATTCCTTCTTGAGCTGGGCCTCATCCCCGACAAGGACCAATTCATAATCAAAAAAGTTTGCGGCTTGAACTACCCCGTCAACGATTACTTGAGGTGCGTGATCGCCCCCCATGCCATCGATTGCGATTCGCGTCATTTTTGATCCTCTTTCTTTGCTTTTGCCTTGATAGTGACAACTTGGCGGCCTTTGTAATAACCACATTCCGGACAAATTCTGTGAGGAAGAATGGATGCGTTGCAATTAGAGCACGTCGCGAGGGATCTTAACTTGAGTACGTCGTGTGTGCGTCTTAGCCGTGTACGGCTGTTTGAATGTCTGCGTTTTGGATTTGGCATTGTTTTTCTCTCTCTTTAGTATTTTATTTGTTACATTTGCATGCTTCTAAATTCAAGTTCACTCCGCAACCGGCACAAAGTCCTTTGCAATCTTCCCGACACAAAAATGTAAACGGATGGGCTAAAATCATCATTTCGCGTAAATCATCCGTAACATCAATTTCTGTTTTTCCCTTGATTTCAAAGGCAAAATCAAAACGCTCTTTGATATCGTAGGGTAACTCTTCCAGGCATCTGCCGCATATCTTATCAGCAACGCCTGATAATTCCCCCTTAAAAATCAAAACTTCCGGCATTTTCTCAAGATAACCATGCACTCGAAGCGGCGACTTGTAGTGCAGATCGTCAAACTCAACTTCAATTTTTTTCGGGTCAAGTTCCGAATTAATTTCTGTTGTTTCGTCCTCGTGCAGTTTGGTCAGATCGATTATTAATTTGGAAGACATTGTTTTGCATTCTCAAGAAAGTTTTTTCCGCAATTTGCTTTCAACAAATGGCGGTACAAAACGGCTTACATCTCCCCCAAATTGGGCAATTTCTTTGATAAGTCGCGAAGAGATATAGAAGTGATCTTCCGAAGGCATCACAAAAACGGTGTGAATTTCCCCTTCTAACTTCTGATTGGCCAAAGCCATTTGAAATTCATAATCAAAATCAGACACCGCGCGAATTCCGCGAATCATTGCCCGGGCCGATTTTTTTCGGGCAAAGTTCACAATTAAACCATTGAACATTTCTACTTTGACCCCGGAAATCGACTTGGTGGCCTGCTTCATGAAGGCGAGTCGTTCCTGTGAGTTAAATAGGGGCTTTTTCCCTGTATTGTTTGCGATGGCAACATATACTTTATCAAACATTTTGGCCGCGGTCCTAATAATGTCGATATGTCCAAACGTGACAGGGTCAAAACTGCCGGGATAGATCGCAATTCTCTTTTGCAGGCTCTTCATAATCGCCTTAAGCCCTTCTAAACAAATAGGTTAAATACGTTGCTCCGAAGTGGGTTTGTTTCACTATTTTGTAGTCGCCCATTTCTTCGGGTAATTCCCTCTTAGAATGTTCGATTACGATCCAGCCAAAGGGCCGGAGTATATCAAAATCGTATATTTGGCTCAAGGTCTTTCTAAGATAACCCAAGTCATATGGCGGATCTATGAAGATGAGGTGAAACTGTTTTCCCGTGTGTTTGAGAATGGGCAAGGCTGAAATGGCAGGTTTAGCGAAAATTTTAACCTTTTCAATGACGCGAAGCTTCGAAGCGTTCGTACTGATGGAATCCAAGGCTAAATGGTTTGTATCCACAAAAGTGACTGAGTGTGCGCCCCGGCTTAGCGCTTCGAAGCCAAGGCTTCCGCATCCCGCAAAAAGATCAAGCACGTCCGCGTTGTTAACAACCTCTCCCAGCACGTTAAAAATACTGCCGCGCACTTTATCCATGGCAGGGCGCACATCCCTTGTTTTTGGGAATGCCAGTGTTCTGCCTTTAAATTCTCCTGCAATAATGCGCATTTTTAGTCCTGAAAATAAGTTGTGTATTGTTTGAGACGTTCATTAAGCCTGGAAAGTTCAGGGTGTTTAAGACACGAATCTTTTTCAAGTAAGTGTATTGCTTCCTCCCGCGCTGTTTTTAGAATCTCGTAATCGGTGACCAAATTGGCAAGAGCAAATTGCGGCACCCCATGTTGACGAGTACCCAGAAAATCTCCAGGACCCCGAATCAGAAGATCTTCCTCCGCGATTTTAAAACCATCACCCGTTTTCGTCAAAACGCGCAACCGCCGTTTTCCGTCATCTGTTTTGGGGTTACCAAAAAGAAAGCAGTAAGATGCCTTGCTTCCTCTTCCCACGCGTCCTCGCAGCTGATGAAGCTGTGACAAACCGAACCGTTCCGCATTTTCGATGACCATGATCGAGGCTTGAGGATTATCGATCCCGACCTCGATAACGGACGTGGCGATGAGCAGATGAATCTCTCCGGCATGAAATCGGCGCATCACGTAATCTTTTTCTTTGGAATCCATTCGACCGTGAACCAGCCCAACGGTGAAATCTTTGAATGCGCCCTTTTTCAGTTTCTCATATTCTTTCGTGGCGGCCTGAACATCTACTTTTTCAGTCTCTTCAATTGTTGGAAAAACGATATAAGCCTGATCCCCAGCTTTTAGTTTTTTGATGATGAATTCAAAAACCTCTTTTTCTTTTTTTTGAGTAATCCAGTAAGTTTTAATGGGTTCTCGGCCTGCGGGCAATTCCGTGATGGTTGACAGCTCCAAATCGCCGTACAGAGTCAGGCCCAAAGTTCTCGGAATCGGAGTGGCCGTCATCACGAGCAAATGCGGGGAAAGGGTTCCTTTCAAGAGATGGCCGCGTTGCTTGACACCAAATTTGTGCTGCTCGTCGATGATGACAAGACCTAGATTAGAAAATTTTACATTGTCTTGCAGAATGGCATGAGTGCCTACCACGACTTCGTTTTTATTCGTACGGAGATTATTTCGAATGTCGTTCTTGCTGATTTCGTCGGTTGAGCCTGTCAGTAATCGAGTGTTTATGCCAAGAGGCCCAAAAATTTTTGTCATGGTTTTGTAATGCTGCTCGGCAAGAATTTCGGTGGGCGCAAGAAATGCCCCTTGATATCCCGCGCGAACGGTTTGAAGTACTGCGCTAAGAGCGACGAGAGTTTTTCCGGATCCAACATCGCCCTGCAACAATCTTCTCATCGGAATGTCTTTTGAGATGTCAGCCAGAATTTCGCGAATCACTTTTTTCTGCGAGCCTGTCAGGGCAAAGGGCAGAGATTTTGTGAATTGTTCGAGGAAATCTTTTTCGACCGGAATCGGGATTGCAGTGCCTTCGCGTTTTTCTTTCGTGCGTTTTTCAAGCAAGGCCAGTTCAAAAAGGAAAAACTCGTCGAAAATCAGCCGCTTCCTCGCTTGAGCGAGCGTCCCGGAACTTTCGGGGAAATGAATATTTTGAATGGCGGGTGTTAATTCGATCAAGTCGTGGCGCATTCGAATGCTAGACGGTAGATATTCGTGTAGCAACTCCCCGGCGTGTTGATCCACCAGCTGTTTCATGGCGGTTCTGAGTGTTCGTTGCCACAAGCCTTCGGTGAGCGGGTAAATCGGTGTGATACGTCCGGTGTGAATGGTTTCTTCCTCATCAGAAATCAGCACTTCGTATTCCGGTGAATTGAGCTGAAGCCGGTTATAAAATTCAACTTTGCCGCTTAAAATAATCTGCTCGCCAATTTCAAAATTTTTCTTCAAATATCCCTGATTGAACCATGACGCGTGAATTGTGCCGCTTGAATCCCCTACCAGCATTTCGAAAATTTCCAGCCGTTTTACGGGGCGGACTTTTAAATCCAGTATTTCACCTTTGATCGTGATGAATTCACTAATACGGGCACTTCGAATCGGACGGAAATGGCTACGATCTTCGTAACGGCGAGGAAAAAAGTAAAACAGTTCACTGATGGTTTCATAGCCTAATCGTTTTAATGCTTCGAAACGTTTTGGCCCAATACCTTTTAAATATTGAATGGATGTTTCGGGATGCACACTTACACCGACCACATTTGTGCCTCATAGTCCTTGCCGGGTATCGGTGTTTGAATCATTCCATTTCGAGGACATTCTTCTAGTTTGACATCATTTTTGTAGACGGCTACGGAGAAATTCAGAGTGTCTCCCGGACGACCATTTAATACTTCGAAAGGAATTTTGAGTTCAATGATTTTTTCCGTTGCAATCGAATCGGTTAAGGTCGATATTTTTGCGCGGCTGTGCTCATCAACTTTGAAGACCTCCAGACTTTTAGGATTCAAAACCGGAAATTGAACATCAAAATCCTGCCGGCCTTGAATGTGAATTACGACATTGTGTTCCGCGTCCGGTTTTTCTCGTAGTTCCAGCCTGAGGAACAAATCGGTGAGATTGAAACCGTAATAAATCGAATCCAGAATTTGCGACGATTCATACATTGCCCCGCCCAAATGCTCGCGTTGATACAATCCTGCGTTGGCCCATTCGTAATAATGAGTCACTTTTCCATCCAGCACGGGTTGAATCAGTCCTTGCGGTTCAAAACGTAGATGGGGTTTTGAAACGCTTTTGATCGGATCCCGAAGGAAACCAGGGGTGCGCTTGCCAAGCAAGTGGTAAGCCTGAATTAAATGACTGCGGAATAGATGATCGAAAATATCACCCGTTTCAGTAAAAAATTCATCACCGAACCACCAATACCAATCGCTGGCTTCGGCCATGTAAATTTCATTCCAGACTTTCTCTCTGATTTCCGGAGCTAAAGCTGTTTCCTCGTGCTTGACGAATTTTCTGGTCTCATCCACAATTTTCCACGCAGCCAAATCTTCGGAATGTTTGTACCAGATATTGAAATTATGATTAATCCAGGAGCCGGCGTACAATTTTTCAAGCCGTTTAGATTGAGGATTGTCATCGAGATAATCGGAAAAAGTCACTGTTTTCAGGCGCGGTTCCTGAGCCAGGCGTTCGATTAACAAGTTCAGGAACGGCTCTCCGCCTTCCGGATAAAACTCCCACGGATTTTCTCCATCAAGAACGATTGAGACAACATGATTGCCCGTGAAGGTTGAGACCTGTTCTTGAATGTTGTGGAGGCGGCGGATTAAATCTTCAACAGCATCGACGTGCGAGCTTCGGTGATAGCCAAAACCGATCAAGTCCGAAAGAACTTTGTCGCGAAAAAACATGTTGAGCGGATTTGCTGAAAAGCTGATCTGATGCGGCTCGTAAATTTCCTGTTCGCGTTTAGGGTTTGCCAGGGAATGCAGAAGAATCTCCTCGTCGGTGGCAATCCAGCGAAATCCTGATTCGGCAATCAACGATACAGCGCTTTCTGAGACACTGCCTTCTGACGGCCACATGCCTTGAGGTTTTACACCGAAAAAATTTTCAAACAAATCCCGTGCCTTCGTGATTTGCCATTTTGCATCTTCCTGCCAGCCGAACCCCTGATCTTTCTCACTGTGTTTGGAAATTAGCGGAAGTATAGGATGATAAAAAGGAGAGCAAGTTAGTTCCAGTTTTCCAGATTCCTGTAACCGTTTCAGCCGGGGAATAATATCCCGCATTACCTGCCATTGAAGTTCTATAACCTCGAGTTTTTCCTCTTCCGAGTAATTTCTGTTTTTTTTGATCAACACTTCGAGGCGTGGATAAATTTTTCGGGCGCTAAAGCCAAACCACATGAGATTGAAAAGAACTTGAAGATCCAAAAAATCCTGAGTTGAAAAGCGCTTTAGGTATGTCTGGGCCTCTTGAGGAATGAAACGGTGCCCCCTTTTTTGAAATAATTCATTGTAGCGCAGATGCGGATGAATGATGCGCTCCAGATTATTCATGAAGAAATTCTTGAGGATGAATTGCTTGTCTTCTTCGGTAAGCTTGTCCGCGGGCTTCTTGGTGATTTCCAGAAAATCATCCTTGATCGCGGGATTATTTACATACTCATCCAGTTGGACCAGAAGACTGGGTGTGAAATTAATGGTCTGACGAAATCCCTGATTTTTTTCCGAAAGTACCGGAAGATCCGTATATCCCTTTAGGGAATGAAGCCGTACCCACGGCAGCAGATATTTTCCGGACGCACCCTCTTTGTAGATGGGTTGATGCATATGCCAGAGAAAGGCTACAGAAAGAGGTTTCATCGGAAGTTCTTCTTCAATCTGTTACGGAAATTTCCCGTAAGTATTTTGCGGCGTCTTCAGGCGGGGTTGGATTGATATAAAATCCGGTTCCCCACTCAAATCCGGCGGCTTTGGTCAGGCGAGGCATGATTTCAAAATGCCAGTGAAAATCTTCTGCAATGGTATGCCAGTATCCACGACGGCTGAAACGATTGGGCGCTGTGTGAATTAGATAATTGTATTGCGGTTTATTGAGCGCGATGGATAATTTGCTCAGTGTGATTTTAAGCGCTTTGGCCATATCCTCAACGTGCGAACGGCTTCCATAAAAGTCCATTTGATGATATTTGGGAAGCAAAATCATCTCAAAAGGAAAACGTGAAGCAAACGGGCAGAACGAAATGTAATGATCGTTTTCATAAACGATGCGTGTGCCCGCGTCTTTTTCTTGATTAATCATATCGCAGAACAGGCACCGCTCTTTCGCACGAAAATAATTTTCTGTGCCCGCCAGCTCTTCTTTTACTCGTATGGGGGTTACCGGTGTGGCGATAATTTGTGAGTGAGAATGACTGAGTGTCGCACCAGCTTGGGGACCTTCGTTCTTGAAAACAAGCACGTATCGAAAACGAATATCCCGGTGAAGGTCTTCCACGCGGTTTTGGCAAAGTGTCAAAACATCTTTGATTTCTCCAGACGACAGTTCATGAATCGGTCTGTAGTGATCTGGGGTTTCGATTACGACTTCATGAGCGCCGAAACCAGTCATCATGTCATACATCCCTACGCCCTTTTTAGCCAAGGGCTCATCAATACCGAGAGCAGGGTATTTGTTGGGAATGACACGGACTTTCCAGTTCGGTGAATTTGGTGCGGATTGATCTTTTCGAAGAGCGACAATTTCCGGTGGAGTCTTGTTCTCGTTTCCGTAACAGAATGGACAATTGGCCGGATCTCCCACATCTCTGGTTTCTGGAACAAAATCGGTGGGACGTTTTCCGCGCGATGTGGAAATAATAACCCATCTGCCGGTGATTGGATCTTTTCTAAGTTCTGCCATATGTCCTCCTGGTGAATGAATAATTCTACTCTTTAAGCCAGACTTTTCAATTTGAGAATAAAAGGAATTGCGGTAAGCCCCAAAATACCGGTTCCAATGATTAGTGCGGTTAAACCGATTTGGGGGTAAATAGCGCCTCCAATGATACCCGATAAAATATTTCCGAAATTGTGAATGCTCATCAATACAGCAAAAAGGCACCCTTCCACTCCCGTGCCGTGCGTTAATTTTGCGCAGGCTGATAGTAGAGGAAGAAAGGTGATATAGGCAAATACTCCGCTGATGGAAAAAATAATTGCGGCACTTGTGAAATTAAACACCCACAAACATGCCAGAGTGTTGATCAGATTGATGATGATGCCAATTAGCATCAACGTGGCCAGATTGATCTGAGACAGGAATTTCCCGTAAATATAAGCACCCAGAATTGTCCCCATCCAACTGATACTGGTCAAGAGTCCCAGCGAATCTTCGGAAAATTTCAACTGCTCTTTCAAATAAAAAAAATAGGGTGTTCCAAAGCTGGCAGAAAATGCAACGATAATTAGCACGAATGAAAAAATCAGGATTTGATTGCCTACTAAAAGTTTCAAACTTCTCCAAATAGGTTCCCAAATCAATTTTTCCTTTTCCACGGGTTTTTCTTCATGGATGAATATTGAAAAAATCATAGTGATGAAAGGCAGTAGTGCAGCAATGGCGAATACCTCATGATATGGGAGTGCTCTGGCGAGCAGTCCTCCTCCAATTCCGCTGATGATTGACCCTAGACTTCGAAAGCCCCAACAAAGACTTTGATACTTGCCGACAGTTTCCTTGTCTGATTTTTCAACGATCAGTCCGTCAGTAATGACGTCCGTTGCAGCAAATCCGACATTGACCAGACTTAAGATAGCCAGAAGACTATAAAATCCAGTGGGTTTTAATGCCAGAATGAGCCATCCGGATGCGGCAATCAGTGAACTAATTACGAGGTATGGTTTTCGACGAAGTCCGAAGATTGGAAGACTGTCTGAAATAGCGCCATAAATAATTTTCAAAAACCAGGGGAACGCGCTGAACGAACTCAGATAAGCGATTTGAGTGATTGAAAATCCCAGATGTTTAAGATACAGCGGCAACGCAACTGCAGTGATACCAAGCGCCCCCTGTACAAAATAAACAAGACTGGCTAAACGTGCGGTTGATTTATCAAGCACGGTTATTTTGCTTGAGGCTTAGATGTTTCCGGGGTTGCTATTGGTGCTGCGGCCGGAGGAGCTTGTGTTGTTGTCGGCGCGGCTGCTGAAGATACGGCAGTGGTTGCCGGTGCCGCGGCTGGGTTTTGAGTTTTCTGCTGGGCCGCTTCCAGTTTTAATTTTTCGAGAGCTTCTTTAATTTTTGCGATATCTTCTTTCGACACGGCTTTCTCACCCGGCGCCTGAATGATGGAGCGGGCCTTGCGGGCTTCAATAATATCCAGCGAAATGCATGTGATCAAAAAGACAATTGCGGAAACGGATGTAGCTTTGGTTAAGAAATCACCGGCTTTGGTGCCGAATAAGGTTTGAACGCTTCCTCCAAATCCCAGGCTGGTGCCCCCCATACCCTGACCCCTTCCCGCCTGAAGAAGAATGACGAGAACAAGAACTAAGCAAACGATGATATGTAAAACGATTAATAAAATGGTCATTGGTGTTTTCTCACTTTGTTTTTACGGGACTAGTTCCCTGAATAATTTGAATGAAGGACTCGCCTTTTAAACAGGCGCCCCCAACCAAACCTCCGTCGACATCCGGTTGAGCCATAATACCCGAAATGTTTTCGGGCTTCACACTGCCGCCATAAAGAATACGGATTTTTGAAGAAATATCTTTATTGGTTCTTTTAGAAATCAGGTCGCGGATAAATTCGTGCATTTCCTGCGCCTGTTCCGGAGACGCTGTTTTTCCGGTGCCGATGGCCCAGACGGGCTCGTAGGCAATCACGAATTTTTCAAATTGATCGGAAGTTAAATCTTTGAAAGTACCCTCGAATTGTTTTCTGACGGTTTCTTTCGCGCTGCCCGATTCCCTCTCCGCTAAAGTTTCACCGACGCAGACGATCGGGATGAGACTGTAGGCTAACGCAGCTTTTACCTTTTTATTGATGAGTTCATCGGTTTCGCCGAAATATTGCCGTCTTTCGGAATGTCCAAGAATAACGTAGCGGCAGCCAAGGTCTTTAATCATGACCGGCGAAATTTCTCCGGTAAAAGCACCCTCGCGTTCGAAATGCATATTTTGCGCCCCAAGATAAATACCGCTTCCGTTAAGTAAATGGCTGACGTTGGACAGCGCGGTGAATGGCGGACACACCACAATATCACAATCGGAAATGGCGTGGACTCCGGCCTTGATCGTGTTGACAAGATTCATTGCCTCTTGGGTGGTTTTATACATCTTCCAGTTGCCTGCAATCATGGGTTTGCGCATGTTGTTATACCTTCGATAGTTTTTTAGTTCCCGTGACTTCCAGCGCTTTCACTCCGGGAAGAATACGACCTTCCAGATATTCCAGTGATGCACCGCCGCCCGTGGAGATGTGAGTCATTTTGTCTTCAAGATGAAATTGTTTGATCGCGCTGGCTGAATCGCCACCGCCAATGATGCTAGTAACGCCGCTTAATTTCGCGATAAATTCCGCGACGTCTTTCGAGCCCTTCTCGAATTTTTTCATTTCGAAAACGCCTAGAGGGCCATTCCAGATAATGGTTTTCGCCGGAGCCAGCGCTTCCGTGAAAAGCTTTATGGTTTTGGGTCCAATGTCGAGTCCCTGCCAGCCGTCGGGAACATTGGCATCGGTGGTGGTTTTCGATTCTGAAATTTCGTTAAATTCTTTTGCGATGACATAATCCACCGGAAGAAGCAATTTGATGTTTTTTTCTTTCGCTTTTTGCATCGCCTGCTTCGCGATTTCAATGCCCGCTTGATCCAGAAGCGATGAGCCGATGTTTAATCCCAATGCTTTTTGGAATGTATAGGACATGCCTCCGCCAATAACAAGAAGATCCACTTTGTTGAGGAGATTATCGATGAGTTTGATTTTGTCCGAAACTTTAGCGCCGCCCAGAATTGCGGCAAAAGGCCGGTCCGGATTCGTAAGAGCTTTTTCGAAATATTCCACTTCTTTCGCGAGCAAAAATCCAGCTGCTGAAGGAAGATATTTTGTGATCCCTTCAACCGAAGCATGCGCCCGGTGGGCTGCTCCGAATGCATCATCAATGTAAAAATCCGCCAAATGCGAAAGCGATTCGGCAAATTTGGAATCGTTTTTTTCTTCCTGCGCGTAGAAACGAAGATTTTCGAGCAAGGCGACTTGTCCCGGCTGAAGCGTGTTGATTTCTTTTTCAACGTTCGGGCCAATGTTGTCTTCAATGAATTTTACGGACTGCTTTAAAAGTCCTGAAAGGTGCTCGGCAACGGGTTTTAAGGTGTATTCCAAATTTTTCTTGCCATCAGGACGCCCCAGGTGCGACATCAAAATGACTTTGGCCTTTTGCTCGATAGCATATTGAATCGTTGGGAGAGACTTGACGATACGGGCGTCGTCCTTGATTTTGCCCCCTTTGATGGGTACGTTGAAATCAACGCGGATAATGACACGGGAATTTTTAATCGGAAGATCTTTGATGGTATTTACTTTCATGGGTGTTTTCCTTGTTAGTGGTTAAGTAAGCAGTGCATTTTATCGGATTCCAAGGGCGTGTCAACACCTGCCTGACTGTAAGTTTATGTCCCTAATGGCGTTACTTACCTTCAGTTTCTTCAAATCTTCCAAAGCGATGGGGATGCGAAAGCTCCAGTTTGTGTCGGTCATCGTCCCGGGGTAATTGATACGCAGGTCACAAGGGGAAATATTGGCAAGGCTGTCGCCAAGGGAAAGCCAGTCTTGCAGGAGCTGGATGCTAAAGATAGAAGCGCTTGCCTGCGCATTTTGCAGAGCCTGCTTCGCGAGTAGCGCCATATAATCGTTCGACGGCGCATTTTTGAATCCGAGGAACTGCCAGAATTTTTCGCGCTCATCGAAAGAGCTCTTGTGCAGATCAATGATTTCCCAAACTTCTTCTGATCGCTTGCCAAGTATGCCAAGCAAAACATCTATGTTCGAAATCTCGGATTTCCAGCGAAGGCGTTTGTATCCGGATTTTTCCAGGTCGAAGAGCTGCGGTTTAACAGTTTCGAAATGAATTCCTTTTGACGTGCACAGTCGCTCAATCAACGCTTCATCAACAGTTCCCGCCTCATGAATCCACCATCCCACGAGTGGAAGCATGTCATGCGTCGAAACGGTTGTTACGGAATTTTTGCGGTATTCGCTTCCCGATTTGAAATTGTAGGTTTTTCCCCAATCCCGAACCCAGCGCTGAATGTCAATGCCGGGAATTCCGAATTCTGCAAGCACACGAAATGAACATTCAGGGATGACGCCCAGGTCTTCTGCGCAGGGAAGCATTGTGGTGTTGGATTTCATGACGTTAACCAATTTTCGCCCATGATCTTCCCATAGTTTTTCGTCCTGAGGGTCAAATGACCCGTTTAGCCCCCCGCTTTCAGCAGGTTCGGAAAGCGCGATGGTCCAAAGGCGGAAGATGCCGACAAAATGATCAATGCGGAAAAGGTCATAAAAATTTTCTGCGTATTTAAGTTTTTGAATCAGATAGTCAAATCCGTGTGCTTCAATTTCATCCCAACGGTATGGTGGCATTCCCCACCGCTGACCCTGCGAGAAATAGAGATCGGGCGGCGCGCCGCTAGACAAATCCAATTTAAAATAATTCTGATGAGCCCAAACATCGGCGCTGTCGCGAGAAACCAAAAATGGCAAATCGCCTAGTAACAGCACGCCCTGGCTTGCCGCAAATTGTTTGGTTTCTTTAAACTGTTCGAAAAGCTGCCACTGAAGCCATTCATGGAATTCGATCCGGTCCGCGTTTTCTCCCTCAAATTCTTTTAGCGCATTCGTCTCGCGATATTTGAAAGGTTCCGGCCAATCTTGCCAGCCGGCGTTCTCGTGAGTTTCTTTCAGGACTTTAAATAGCGCATAATCATTTAGCCAATAGGCATTGGCGCTCACAAATTTTCTGAGCCGAGTGGAATTTTTTTGTCCTCCCTTTTGAAACATGGTCCAGAGAAGTTCCAGCTTGGCCTTTTTGATTCCGTAATCGACGCGAATGCCCTGAGTGGGGAATTTCTTTCTGAGAGTTTGAATCTGATTTTGGAATGGTTTAATTTCAAAATGGGCCAGCTGCTCAAGCGAAAGATACATTGGATCGAGCGCGAACGTGCTTTGGGCATCGTACGGCCGGAATTCGAATCCGACATCATTCATGGGGAGAAGTTGAATGATAGACTGATTAGTTTGTCTGCACCAGTCGACAAGAAGTTTTAGATCTGGGATTTCGCCAATACCAATAGTTTGTTTTGAGTAAATTGAAAAAAGAGGAGCGATGAGACCTGAGCGTTTTTTAATACCGATTTTTTTCCAATGATTTTGACATCCGCCGCCCAGAAGAAATTCATATTCGTTTGACATTTACCCTCCCAGTGAAAGCGGCATTATACATGCTATGAGCGCAGATGCTTGTCAAAGTTTGAGCCGTGAACTGCCGTGTGACAGCCCGAGCTGAAGCAGGTTCCCGAAGAAAGAAAATTATGTGCCTGTCCGCTCAGATTGGTATGACAACTTAAACATGGCGTAGTGGTTCCGCTGGTTAAACCGCCGCCGAAGAGTGCTCCGCCCCCTCCAAAACTGGAACCGTGTACTGAGTGGCAATTGTCACACGAGATTCCTTTCCCGTGATGAACTGTGCTGATATTAGTTGGATGACAGCCAGACGCGGAACAATTGGTTTGAGTGAAACCTCCATGATTGAATCCCCCGATTGTTGGAAAATTGGTTTGAGTGTGACAACGCAGGCAAAGCATGTTATCACGGACTGTGAGCATTTTATCATTCACCGAGCCGTGCACCTGATGGCAGCTGTTACACCCCTGTCGCATCGCTTCGTGTTCAAAAGTGAATGGCCCGTTCTTATCTTTGTGACATTTGAAGCAGACTTCATTAATGCTTTCCGGTGAGGGCGACATGCGCTCTTTTCCTTTTTCACCGTGAATGTCATGGCAGTCCATACAACTCATCTCACCTTCCAGAACGGGATGGTGAAAAGGATATTGAAATTCTGTCCGCTTTTCTGTGTGACAGGTAAAGCAGATCGAAGAATCTTTTTTGGGGTTGATAATTTTAACTCCGACACCGCCCCCGGCGTCCGCGTGTAAACTTCCCGGCCCGTGACAGGTTTCACAGCCTTCGATTTTGGTGTTTTTCCCCGCGATGGTGACTCTCCGGTGTGATGTAAGTTTGAAATTTTTCACGACGTCTGAATGACACATTTCGCAGGTTTCGGTGCCGACATATTGGGCATCTTCAATATCATTTGCCTTCAAGACTTCTTCAATCGTTTCAGCCGAAGCCCATTTGGCATCACTCAAACAGAAAAGCATTCCGGCAATTAGAGCAAAAAAGTACAAAATTTTATTTTTCATAACAGTCCTTATTTATGCCCAGGCAATATTCACCGCACATTCAATAGCATTTACGGTGTAATCCCCTGCCTCGGCATGTGCGTTTGGCAAATATCGGTAAAAAACGTATCTAGGTTCAATGGAAATAGTTTTGTTTAGCGACCATTTTATTCCGAGTTTCCAGCCTAATCGTTCGAATGCGGACCCCAGAGGGAGTCCGGTTGAAACAAAATCGTTATAATTTTTGGCGATCGAATAAGTAAACTCCGGTTTAATGGCTAAGTAAGGCAGAGGTGAATAGGTGCAGTTTGCCGACCAGGTATCAATATCCGAAGCGAATGAATTTTGAAATAGCGTGATGGTGGGTGTTTTGCCGATAGAATTTTGTTTTGAATAAAAGCCCATCACATAAAGATTTTTAAGAGGACGAAGCATTAAATCGACGGTGTAGATATTGACAAAATAATTCGACTCCACATCCGAAAATCCCTGGGCAGCAGTGAAATAATCCGAGTTGAGCATTTCGTGCCGCAGAGACGGTTGTAACCAGCTGAAGATTGGAATCGTAGCCCGATTGCTGAGCGATATTGTGTTGACGTTCATCGAATCAAAAAACGCAGAATAAGCCGTGCCAGCTATCGGGGTCGTTTTGGTGTTAGTGAAATCATTAATTTCCTGCCGGAATTTAAATTGTGAATTCAGATTCAAAAACTTGACCGGGGAGCAATTAGCGCCCGCTGTCCAGACTGTGGCAATAGTGGCCATGTCGGTATCTCTGAAGAAAATGTCCCGGATATCTGAAGCTGTTTGACCGGGGGTGCTGTTGCTTTTTTCGCTTAAATTGATCAGACCCTGTTCAAAACCGAATTCCCCGTAAATAGAGGTGTTCGGAATTTTTTTGAATGTAACACCAATACTTTCCCCGAGCCGCTTTGTATTTCTATCCGAAGAAATTAAAGTAGTTCGGTCAATAATCTGGTTTGGCGGATCAGAGGCCTCAATGGGATATGTGGCGTCATTAGAATTATCAGAAAGCTCGCCCGAGATTTTTGTGTCCACATCCAGCCAGGGTTTAGGGAAAAAAGTAAGATGAGTGGTTAGCGTGTGTGAATTGGAATCACTGCTGCTTGTGGCATTCCAATAATTTGGATACTGTGAGAACGATCTTGGCCTAAGCGTGCTGTCGAATATGTTTATGCTTTCATCCTCTTCTCCCCGGGTGGTTTTGAATTTATAACTCGTGGAAGTATGGCCCTTGTCTTTCCAAAACCATTTATCTGCTTCAATTTTTGATATCAGTGAAATCGTAGTGGGATTCTGAATTTGCTCAATGATTTTCTTTTCGTCCGCTTGGTTGCTGGTGGAGAAATCCTGTTCGTGTAATTTTAGATTAGAATCAAACAACTCAACACGCTGTTCGGCTTTCATGTCGAAGCCCAGGAGTTTGAATTTGTCTTTAAGCGAGAAACTTTGTGAAATTTCATTAATTTCCTGCCAACTGGGACTGATGTTACGCCTGATGCTGTTTTCGCGCACGGCACCCCAAGCAAGCCGGGATTTCTCCCCATCTTTGAAATCAAGTCCGTACGCCGCGGTCAGATTGGGCCAGTGTTTTTTCTCAAGGCCGGCTTCTACATAAAGTCTTCCGACATTCAATTTCAAATCCCTGTCCAGGGTCATTCCGGAATAACGGCTGAACGGATAATAGACGCCACCGACGTTGTCGTAGTATTTAGGAAATTGTTGATAATCAGCGCTGACATAACCCAAATTGTTTTTCCGCACGCTGGCGTTACCCCGGTATTTTTCGTCCAAAATGGAAGCGCGTCCTGTCACGGAAGCGGATGTTTTTTCCGGTTTTCCGTATTTGATTGTGAAATCGTTCACATTCTGGCCATACCCCTCTTTTGTCCACTGATGAGCGCGGAATTTTTGATTGTCGCCGTCAACGGAAATAAAACGTCCTGCGTAGCGTCCCTCAGGAATGTATCTGACAATTTTATTGAATCTTTCACCCGGCTTAATTTTTTTAGGGGGTTCTTTCTTTTCTATCGATTTTTCATCAGAAGCCACTTTGATGGATTTTTCTGCTGTCGCCTCATTGTTTTTCGAAGGTTCTGCTTTTACTGCCGAGGCTTCCTTGGGTTTTTCCAGAGCTGTCTTTTCTTCCTCTTTCCTGTTCGGAATTTTTTGCAACTCTGCGATCAGAAAAAATGAATTCACGTCAAATGTTTGAAGGGGTTCGAATTTTAAGGCGGAAATTTCTTCGGGCAATTGAGCGGGTTTTTGTTCTGTTGCCGCTGGGGATGTGTTGCTGCTATCAATCTTTTTTGCGGAATATTCTAACGGGATACTGGCAGAGTCTTTTTTCACTTGAACAAGCGTTTCGGTGTCAGAAACATTATTAGGCGGGTGCGTTTTGTCAGCCGCTTTTTGTATGGTTTTTGAATCAGAGGTGTTTGTAACAGAATTTTCTGAATGAGGTATTGTTACCGATTCCGAAGCATTCGTTTTTTTGTCAATTTTTTTAATGTCTTTGCTTGGCTCAGTGATTTTATTAGTAGCAGATGCGTTTGCTTCGGCAGGGACCAGATTTTTGTTTTCGCCTGAAACAAGGCTGCTGGCAGCCTCAGTGACGGTCTGTTTTGCTGATTCAGTCTTTTCCGTTGCGGCCCAAATAATCATTGGCTTGGCGCATAATCCCACCGAGATGAGAATTGCCAAGAATAAACGAAGCGAGTATTTGCTCATTTTCCAAATCCGTCCGGAAAAGAAATTTTTGCAACAGTAACCTCCAACCCAGGAACTCAATTAGAAAGCGAAATCAAGAAAGAGGGATGGTATTAAAACTAAAAATAAAAAAGCTACGCCGGAAAAGAGAAATCCCCTTTCCGGCATAGATAAGCTTAAATAATTTGCTGATTTATTTCGTGGAGCAGGATGATCCGACTTTTGTGCCGCAGCAGCTAGAACCAGCAAGTTTGCTGCCGATCAAAACCGCCAGGTCCACACAACGATTGGAATAACCCCATTCGTTGTCATACCAAGAAACGATTTTGAATAAACGCTTCTCACCCTTCAAATTATTCTGCAAAGTGGCCAGCGAATCATAAATTGAAGAGCGGCTGTCGTGAATAAAATCGGTAGAGACCACTTCTTCGTTCGCATATCCCAAATATCCTTTCAGATAACTCTGGGAAGCCTTTTTCATCAAAGCGTCAATTTCTTCGATGGAAGTATCTTTGGAAGCTCTGAAAGTAAGATCCACCACGGAAACATCCGGTGTCGGAATGCGGAAAGCCATTCCGGTAAGTTTTCCTTTCACCGCGGGAATGACTTCACCCACCGCCTTGGCAGCGCCCGTGCTCGACGGAATGATGTTAATGGATGCCGCACGTCCGCCTCTCCAATCTTTCTTGGAAGGGCCGTCGACGGTTTTTTGAGTGGCGGTAAAAGAATGAATGGTTGTCATCAGACCGGATTCAATACCAACGCCCTCTTTCAAGAGCACATGAACCAGCGGAGCCAAACAATTTGTGGTGCAGCTTGCGTTCGAAATCAAATGATGCTTTTCGCTGTCATATTCTGCCTCATTCACTCCCATCACAATTGTTTTCACATCGCCTTTTGCCGGCGCTGAAATGATGACTTTCTTGGCGCCTGCCTGTAAATGTCCCTGCGCCTTTTCACTGTCGGTAAAAAGTCCTGTGGATTCGATGACGACATCAACGCCAAGTGCTTTCCAGGGAAGCTCGGCAGGCGTTTTGGTGGCGGCAACACATTTAATCTTATGGCCATTTACAACCAGAGTATCTGCTTCGGCTGAGGCGGGGTTAGACTTCAAAGTGGAAACGTCATGTTTAAACTTGCCGTGTACGGAATCATATTTCAACTGGTAGGCAAAATAATCGGCATCTGTAGACACGTCAACAACGGCCACCACATCAATGGTTTTGCCCAAAAGTCCCTGGTCACAAATTGCCTGAAAAACCAAGCGCCCAATACGTCCAAAACCATTAATTCCTAATTTAACAGACATTCTATTTTCCTCCTCGGGTAGATTGGGTAAAACAACGAAGATAATCGGGGAAGTATACCTAAGGGCTTGTGACAAGTCAATTTACAAACCAGAGGAGAAACTCGTGCTTTCCGTAAGACGTTGTCCCCCGTAAAGATGGGACTAGGACTCTTTCTTCTTTTTCTTAACCCCATACGAATCCTGCTCTTCTTCCGCGGCACGCAGGAAGTTCTGTTGAACGGGTTTGTTTTCCTCTGGCAAAATATCAAACTCAATTGGCTGTCGAGTGACTTGTGAGAGTTTTTTTAAGAATTCCAAAGTCACCTTTTCTCTGCCTTTCTCGAGTCCCGAAATGAATTGCTGAGAGCATCCCATAAAATGGGCTAATTCCCCCTGAGACATTAAGGCTTTTTTTCGACAGTCACGAATTTTCTTGATGACCTCACGTGTGAAATCATCCAGTTCAATTACCTCAGGCTGTCGGATTTTCTCGCCTTTCTCTTGCAGTTCTTTCGATAGGCGAAGATAAGTAGCTTTCCAGAACGAAGCTTTTTCCCGTGTCCATTCATCTGACTGAATTTCTCGTTCTATTGCGCGCCAGCGGCGGCAAAAAGAAGCAGGAGAAATCAACTGAAAAACTTGTTTCGGATCCTCTACTCGTGAAAGCAAAGCCCCCGCAATTCTTGGAAAGCGAGGGTCATTTTCCAGTTTCAGAATTTGTTCTATTTTTGAATAAGGAATGCGAATATCCCAATGCCAATTTTTGCGTGTCATATATTAAAATACCTTTGGTTTAATTTTTGAATAATTTCTTTATCAAAATGTTTGAAAATTTCTTTTGTGTCACAGCCGGTGGCCAATTCTAAAAGTTCGAGCACAGTTCTCTGTCTGGAAACACCCAAATACCAGGCCGTGAGCCGCTCGTAAGCATTCAAATCAAAATTTTGAGGAAACCATTCGCTTAGTCTCTCGGTTTTCATGGACAGAAAGTAAATATCGTAAAGGTCTTTCGTTTTCTGTCTGCCTCCGGCTAGCATTCGTCCCGTTTCTGACGCGCCGGCTTTCCACCCAATGACAGCTAACATTTTCCGATAATAAATATCTGCCATTGAAGCAATGCCATTTTTCTCACGCGGTTTTAAAAGCTCCGCGAAGTCGCTGACAAAATCAATTTTTAGAACCAATCCTTCACCCACCTCAAATTCATAAACCGCCATAGGAACATACTTTTTGCGCTTTTCCTCCTCCTCCAATTGAAACCGGAATCCTGTTTCATTTTTGATAAATGCGGCAATGTCACGATGCAGTTTGGAAGAATAGGATTGAGTGAAAAAATCCAGATCTTCAGAAATGCGGTGATTGCAAGTCAGACTAAGGGCGGTGCCTCCGACAAGATAAACCTGAGGGAATTGCTTAGCCACCAGATCTAAGATCTGCTTTTGTACTTTATAGAGAGGATATTGAGTTATGTAATTACTAGCCATAACTAGTAATTTACACTATTTTGGATAAATGTCAACTATTTACTAGCTAGGACTAGTATTTTGATGTGTTTACTCGTTTACCTTCACCGCCAGCCCCTCATCGAAGAGCTGTTGATTGATATAGTTACCGTCAACGAAGCGCTCGTCCCCCGGGGTCCGAGCACTGCCGCTCGAAGCTTGGTCGCTTCGTAGCGTCCAGACATCCGCCAAGTAGCGATCGTATTTGTCGGACTTCACCGTCTTCACCAAAATTCGCGCACCTGGACGAACGCCGTGCTTCTCCAAGAATTCTTTCGCCTCACGCCCGTCCGCGCTGTCAATTTCAGGAGCGTCCAGTCCCCGGAGCCTCAGCTTCTGATCCGTCACAATCTTAAATCCCAAATCCACGAGCGCGTGAAACGTATCTCCATCAATCACTTCCGTGACATAGGCCGTGTAAGTAAAACGTTCACTGTTAGCCGCAGATTGAAGCTTTCCGTTAAGAAGAGTGACCACATCCCCTTCTTTAAATTGATTGATTCCGTCCGGCTGAAAATAATTCGAAAATCCCAAATCCACGCCTAACTGGCCCAGGTAAGGACCTGCAGTCGCCTTCACCACACGATACGTATAAACTTTTCCGGGCGTGGCGGCGGGAAATTTTTCGGTTTCTACGCGTCGGTTATGTCTTTGAACTTCTTCACGGACTTGATCCCTGTTCCAATGTTCACGCACTGCTTTTTCCGTCATTTGTTGTCTTTCCTTGTCATCATTAATAGCAAGAAGCGCCTGATGATGAGACCAACTCAATTCATCGGCCGGCCGATGAATTGGGTAGGTGCGGAAAAATTGGAGCATGAATCTTAATTCGGTCTCACTCGAACCAATATCGACGGCAAGACGCTGAAGTACTTTCTCACCATAGTCTGCCCGATCCTTATGCTGAAGCACATGCTCATCAATTAGCTTCCCCGTCTCCCAAGCCTCTCGCACTTTCTCTTGATCAACAGCCTTTTCAATTCTGTTTTGAGTTTCTACTCGAACATCACGAATTGCGTTTAGGAGTTGATCGTAGGTTTGAACTTCAGGAGCTGAAAAAGCGGGAGTGACGAATGCGAGAATGAGTGTTGTCATTCCCGCGAAGGCGGGAATCCAGTGTCTTTTATTTGTGTTATTCCTCATCAACAAGCTCCTCCTCTGGTTGCAATTCTAAATCTAAAAGGGGCATCAAAATTCGAGATTGAGGAATTGGCATTGGGACTCCTTTCGAGGTTTAGAATAAACCCAGAGTGAGGCATTTAATAAATAAGGAACGGTCTTCAGTCGCTCCGTCGCGTCCAATCGCCCACAGCGAGCCGCACTGAAGGCATTGACTGAAGTTAAAATCGGAAGACTTTTCCCCACTCACCTCGGGCGGATTAAGCGTAACCGTTGAACCAATTAATTTTGTATTCGAATGCAAATCATTTCCAGAAAGTGAATCTCTGCAGGGGTCACACATTCGCAACAGGAGAACCTCCAGGGCTATGAGGAATAATATCTAAATCAGTTCCGCGTAAGCCATGCACGACTTCCATAAATCCTTGAATGTCTTCTTCAGTAATACTAATTATATCTGGATTAACTCCGCTGGGATCTGTCCATTTTGTAGAATATAAGATGACATCTTAGGGCGCTAATTTTTTCATAGCCTGACCATATTGCTTCATGGTTTCATTAACCATCATAACAAACTGATTATCTACAACTCCATTTTTGTAAACCGCAGCCATCGTTCGATGTTGCTCGATAAGAAGACGAATCGATTGCTCCACAAGTGCCCTTTTGGAAACTTTGGTTCGCTTCTTAAGATCTTCGAGATCGCTAAGGAGCTTTGCATCAATTTCTATGTTTAACTGTTGCGTATTCGATTTCATCATTTTCCCCCAAGACTATTACAGTGATAATAGGAAAACCTAGGAAAGTCAATATTTTCCTATAATCAACCCTAAAGACTCTTCCCCGCTGTCAACCTCTGCCCCATCAAAAACTGAAACCCATTCACAATATTCTTCCCGGCTTGCTGCACTTCGAGAATCCATAGCGTTTCTTTTTTAATTCTACTTCCACGGCCCTGGTGCGTTCCACTCCAATTTAAATGGGTGGTTTTTAGAAATTGCCGCCAAGGGAGTTATGAGAAATTTTTCTATTCGCTCAGCTGTTTCTTTCAAACTCTCGGGCGCGTGTTTGATGCCACCTTTGGTCAGAAAAGCTTTCCACAATGTCTGCCGGTCTGACTTCGGATCGTAAATATCCTCAACAAATAAGGGCTTCTTTTGAGGCAATTCTCTCTTTCGATGATGAAATGTGCGCTTTAGTGCTTCCGCCAAGTCAGCGCCTTTGAAATCAAATTGCCGAGTCATTAGCCAAACGTCATAAAAATCTTTCATTCGGCTGTTCAACGAACCTAGTTTAATCATGGCTTCAAACTTTTCAGCGACTACGCTTTCAATGGTATATCCCTTCAAGTGGGGTTTAGGGAATTCTAGAATCACGGGATAATCAACCACTTTTGGCTTCGGATAAATAATATCGCCGAAACCTATATCGATTTGCATGGGAACGCGCGAGCGCTCAAGCATCGCCCTGAAATTGATTCTTACGCCTTGATAATCTGCGTTTTCTTTGATTCTTTTGCCCTCAACGGAGTCCGGATCGAACACAAGACCGTCTGGCACCACTCTTACCTTGCAGACATTACGCATTACGTGTTCGATCTTCGTGATTTCATTGTCATAACGAGCCAAAAAATCAATGTCGAGTGTCGCCCGCCGCTCGGGCACCTGCCAAACGGTAAACATCAAAGCACCTTTCAGAATGAATTGGTCGGCAGATTCTGATTGGCCAAAACGGTAAAGAAAGCGCTCCATCGCGTAATACCGCATAATTTCCGCGAAAGGCCGGTTTGTTTCGCGGGCTTTATTCTGAAGCCGTGCCCGCACCGAAGCTTCGATATTTTTGATTTCTGTTTTCACAGGATTGATTCCAGAATAGGTTTAATAACGTTATGCACCCTGCAGATTTTCGCGAAGCGCATGATTTCTTCCGGAGAAATTTTTCTTTCAAGAACGGCTTCTTTAAGCGCGGAGCGGGCGACATCCATGCCGATTTTGTTTCTAAATTTAAAGCAATCGGCCACCGTCTTTGCGAGATTGTAAATTTTTACAACATGACCGCTCATTTTATGTTCTTCAATTCCCGCTTTCCAGGCGGCTGACGAGAAACGATGAAACTTGACTGGCGGATAATCAATTTTGTTCGCACGCGAGCCTGCGGGAATAGCCAGATCTACAGAATGTGGAATTTCGTTCGTGACTTCATGAAAAGAAAGCGCTGAAATGAGGCACACAACCGCTTTAGGAGCTTGAAGCACTGCGGTTACCAGGTCGGGATTGGTGGGCTCAGAAAAACTGGTTTGTTGATAAAGGCCGTGTCCAATTTTTTTAATCTCGCCCTCTTTTACCCGCATGCGGAGTGTGTCGGGATGAAAGCCTTCTTTCAGAATATCTGAAAATCGGGCTACTCCGTGCCGCTGCTTGAAAAATTTGATCAGATCTATATTTTTGGGTTTCATAGGAATCCGTATATTTCGTATATACTTATTAATAAGTATATACAGTATATTCGGGATAGTCAAGGACAAGCGCGGGAATGACAACTACGCCGTAAGACTCATCCCTTCCTTCAACCTCTGCCCCATTAGAAATTGGAAGCCGTTTACGATGTTTTTGCCGGCTTGCTGGACTTGAAGGATCCACAGGCTTCCTTCTCCGGTTTGGATGAGGAAACCGCGGTGTTTGCTGGTGGCTAATAGGGTTCCGGGAGGTTTTTCGCTCGGGGTTGGGTCGCCCAGTTCGGATTTGAAAATTCTCAAGGGCTGGTTCGCGAAGTGGGTGTGGGCGACGGGCCAGGGGACGAAGGCTCTTATTTTGCGGTGTATTAATGAAGCGGGGTCATTCCAGGTGAAGAGGCCGTCTTCTTTCGTGATCTTTCCACAGAGAGTGGCCAGTTTGTCATCCTGGATATGGAAATTGGAATTTGGATTTTTTTCGAGGACCTGGATTCCTTCCAGAAGTAATTCGGCGCCTAGCTGTGACAGGCGAACGGATAATTCTTCGGCATTTTCATCGGGGCCTATCGCTAAGGATTTTTGAATCAGTACATCGCCCGCGTCCATTTTTGCCACGGGACGCATAATACTGACACCGGTTACGGTATCGCCGTGCAAAATTGCCGATTGAATTGGGGAGGCTCCACGGTACTGTGGAAGTAATGAAGGATGCACATTCAAATTGGCAACGGAAGAAATCGCGAGTAATGAATCTGGAACCAATTTTCCGTAAGAAGCGATGACACCTAATTCAGGTTTTAGTAATTTTATCGCGGCAAGAAAATCTTCGGCTTTGAGTTTCTCCGGAGTCAGACATTCGAGACCATGTTGAAGTGCCCAGGCTTTGACCGGTGTTGGGCCTTCGATCTGACCTCTTCCCTTTTTTTCATCCGGTGTGCTAATGACCGCGATGACTTGATGTGCTTTGTGAAGAGCTTCCAGAACGGGAATGGAGAAATTGCTGGAACCAAAGAAAAGGACGCGCATGCTAACCAATCATCAAATTCTTTTTAAGGGAATCCAAAAGTTCTTTGCGTTCGGAGAAAGCGACGTGGTCGATAAATAATTTTCCATCCAGATGATCGATTTCGTGCTGAATAATTCGCGCGAAAAAATCTTCGGCTTTGACGGTAATTTTATTGCCCTGAAGATCTAATGCGGTGAACGTGATTTTGGTTGCCCGATTGACTTCCGCGGCGATACCGGGCAGGCTCAGGCATCCTTCCAATCCCAGTGTCTTGCCCTCTTTTTTCGTGATTTCGGGGTTCAAATAAACTTTCTCCGTGCCGGGCTTGGCTTGCGGCGAGGCAATGATGATGCGTTTGGAAACACCAATTTGCGGAGCCGCCAAGCCGACGCCTTCTTCCTTATACATGGTTTCAATCATGTCCTGAATCAGCCGGACAAGATCGGGCGTCACTTCGTCGACCGGTTTGGCGACTTTTCGAAGAATTTCGCTGGGATATGTTTCTACTCTCAGAATGCTCATAGGCTTCCTTTTATAGCACGCTCACGGGATCCACATCAACCAGGAGCTGAATGGAGGACGGTTTTTTGACCTTGCCAAGCGCCTGCCGTATGTCTCTATTCATCGACTCAACGGACTCACCTTTTAGCATCAAATGCCAGCGGAAAAAGCCTTTGAGTTTGTAGAGCGGCAGAGGCGAAGGGCCCATAATCTTGAATTCATCCCCGGTTCGAACCGCCTCAAGCGCTGCCTTTAGCTCGCGCGAAAAATCGTACAGACTTTTCTCGGATTTGGATTTGAAGATAATATTGATCAAATGGGCGAATGGCGGATACAGCAATTCTTTTCGAGTGTCGCGTTCGGAATTGTAGAAGAGTTCATAATCTTGAGTCTGCGCCGCTTTAAGAACGTGATGATGCGCCAGATAACTTTGAACGATCACCCGTCCGGGAACTTCACCGCGCCCCGCGCGTCCAGCGACTTGTGTCAGAAGCTGAAATGTTTTTTCACTCGACCTGAAATCTGGCAAACTTAAGCTGATATCTGCCAGGACCACGCCGACCAAAGTCACTTGCGGAAAATCAAAACCTTTCGCGATCATTTGTGTGCCGACGACAATATCGATTTTCCCGGCTTTGAATTCCGCGAGGATTTGATCCACCTTTCCGCGCTTCCGAGCGACGTCAGAATCCACGCGCGCGATTTTTGCCCGGGGAAATGCCTTTCCCAGTTCGCTCTCGGTTTTTTCGGTGCCCATGCCTCCATATTTCAAATTGGGTGCATTGCATGAGGGGCAATTCAAGACGACGGCGGATTGATAATTGCAGTAATGGCAAATCAGTTTTCCGGTTTCCATGTGGAACGTGAGCGATACCTGGCAATGTTTGCACGACAGAATGGTTCCGCATTTCAAGCAGTGAACGAAGGTGGAAAAACCGCGGCGGTTCAGAAAAATGAGCACGCCTTGTTTGAGCTCGAGATTCTTCGCGATTTCTTCTTTAAGACGATCCGAAAAAATGACGGGGCGTTTTTTGCGTTTAAACTCTTCGGCTAAGTCCACGATTTCGACTTCCGGAAGTTTCCGGTCGACGACGCGTTTCGAGAGCACGAGGCGTTCGGCGGTTCCCTGCTCGCAAGCCCAGCGCGTTTCAAGCGTGGGGGTTGCTGTCCCCATCAAAAAAACACATTTTGACAGTTCCGCCAGTTTTTTGGCAGCTTCGCGCGCGTGATAACGAGGAACCTGGTCCTGCTTGTACGTGAATTCCTGTTCTTCATCCATGATGATGAGGCCCAGATTTTCAAGCGGCGCGAAAAGCGCGGAGCGCGGGCCCAGCACGACTTTCGCTTGTCCGGATTTGACCCGAAGCCAGGCCTTGAGCTGCTCGACGCCGGTCAGGCGGCTGTGAAAAATTTCAAGCTGATCGGCGAAACGTTCAATGAATCCGTGTTTGATTTGCTCGCTCAGGGCAATTTCGGGAAACAAGCAAATACTGGTTTTCCCGTCGCGCAAGTTTTCTTCGATGAGGCGAAGGTAAATTTCAGTTTTCCCGCTTCCGGTAATTCCGTGCAGGAGAACCGGTTTATCGGGATGAGATTTCATTTTTTCAAGAATGCGATTGAAGGCGATCTCCTGCTCCTCGGTGAGCGAATGCGGTGATTTGGAAATAACGGGTTGTTGAGAGTCGCGAGGAGACGAATACCTTTCGAGCAAATCTTCAAGCGCCATTTCCCGTGAAAAGAGAAAATGCGGTAAAACCTGATCTATCGCCTCTCCCCACGAGCAGAAGTAAAACTCAGCGATCCAGCGGGCCAGTTCAAGATCGAAAGGCCGGACGATCGGTTCCTGGTCCAGCACGCGGTCAATCGGACGAATGCCTCTGAATCGGGAGCCTTTCGAAATTCCGACCACGATACCGATAGTTGTTTGCGACCTGAATGGGACTCGAACTCGCATTCCGACTTGAATCTTGTCGAGTGACTCCCCCGTGACTTCATAATCGTAGGGCTCAGAAAACGGGATTGGCAGGGCAACTTGGGCGCGAAGAATGGGTTTGGCCGCTTCAATGGAAAGGTCTAGCTCAAGCACTTCAGTTCCTCACGAATCATCTTCATATCTTCCCAGGTTTTTCGTTTGTCTTCCGGATTGCGAAGTAAATAGGCGGGATGAAAAGTCGGCATCACTTTGACCCCTTCATATTGATACCATTTTCCGCGAAGCCGTGTGATCGATGAACTGGTTTGAAGCAGTGTTTGTGCCGCAAAATTGCCAAGCGCGCAGATCACTTTTGGCTGAATCAGAGCAATCTGTTTTTTAAGATACGGCTGACAATTTATCACTTCTTCCGGAAGCGGATTTCGATTTCCCGGTGGACGGCATTTCAACACATTTGCGATATAAACATCTTCCCGTTTCAGACCAATGGATTCGATGATTTTGGTCAGAAGTTGTCCTGCTTTTCCCACAAAAGGTAGCCCCTGCTGGTCTTCATCGAAACCAGGTGCTTCTCCCACAAACATCAATTTAGCTTGGGCATCGCCAGATCCAAACACAACAGTTTTTCGGGTTTGAGCCAATTCCGCGCAGAGCTTGCATGGAAGGACTTGTTGTTTGAGTTCATTTAGCGGATTATTGGATGGCACTTGCTTCGGTTCCGTCGC
Source organism: Candidatus Omnitrophota bacterium (assembly GCA_016214265.1). Classification (GTDB taxonomy): domain Bacteria; phylum Omnitrophota; class Omnitrophia; order Omnitrophales; family JACROU01; genus JACROU01. The sequence goes on along the minus strand of JACROU010000047.1, from coordinate 15,502 downwards.
CGGCTTCACTGTTGGAATGTTCTTGATGCCCCGTGAAATCAGGCTGTTTAAATAGGCTTCTGCTTTCTTCAGTGATTTCATGATTTTAAAATTATGTCAGCGATGTCGTTGGTTGCGTTGGGCTTGGCGATTAACGCTAAATGTTTTTTTTTGTCCGAAAGAATTTCAGGATTAGCCAGAATGCTTTTGATAATTTCGAAGAATTGTTTGGAATTCGACAAATGCCAGCAAGCATCGCGATGCTCAAGAAGCTTGAGATTTCCCTCTTCCTGACCGGGTATCACGGATGAAATGATCATCGGTACGCCTTTTATGAGCGCCTCACACGTTGTTATGCCCCCAGGCTTTGCGACAAGAAGGTCTGAAACATCCATCAAGTCCTGCATGTAATTAACAAACCCGAGAATAGTAACAGGAAACGAAAATGTATTCTGGTCGAGCCGTATTTTCATTTTTGTGTTATTTCCGCAAACGATAATAGCCTGGATTTTGTCAGCCAGCGGTTTGAGGCTCGAGAGATACTCTTCAGTGGGTCCCAACCCAAACGAACCACTGGAAAACAATAGCGTCAAACGGTTCTTTTCCAGACCGAGAGTTTCCAGATAGGATTTATCTTTTCTGATAGAAAGATCAGTGAATTTTTTCGAAACCGGTATTCCCGTTATTTTAATCTTATCCGGCTTAATCTGCCAATTGCGAATCATATCTTCTTTGGTTTCTTCAGCCATGACGCAATATTCATCCACATCCCGATGAATCCAAAGCGCATGTGCATAAAAATCGGTGACGACAGAAATTATTTTGCAATTCAGCTCCCCATGTTTCCGGAGCTGGATAGCGTTAAAAACGCCAAGGAAATGCGTGAAGACAATTGTTCTGGGCTGTTTATTGCGAAGAAAATCACTGAAATTGCGAAGATATTTCGTGGGAAAGCGTTTTAAAAAATGATCGAGGCGATGAGCTATTTTTAAATTGAACAGTTTGAAACACAATGACCACAGTGGTGACAAGTAATGTACTGAAAATTGGTAAAGCCAGGGATAAAATTTCGCAAAAAAAGGAGTGGTGACAGAAAGCGAATCAAGAATTTCGATGGAATCTAGCTGTTGCCTTTGCTTTAGTTCTTCCTCGATGGCAATGGCTGCGCTTTTATGCCCTTGACCTGCGCTTCCATAAATAATAAGGATCATTGCTTGATAGCGATAGCGACAGCTTCTTTAAGGCTTGGAACAATATAATCGGGCTGAAAATCGGGCTTTAGACGGGCTCGATCAATTTTGCCATGACCTGTTAGAACCAAAATGGTTTTAAGGCCGAACCGTTTTCCCGCTTCAACATCCGTTGCTTTATCACCGATATAAAACGTCTTATTTTTTGAATACAATAATCCATCCGAGGCCATTTTAAACATCAGTGTTTTAGGCTTCCGGCATTCGCATCCGTGCAATTTTCCGTGAAGACAGTAAAACACAGAATCGATTGTGACGCCGCTCATTTCCAATTTCTTGAGCATATTCAACGTAATTTCTTTTAAGGCAGATTCCGCATATTGCTTGTCACCGATACCGGCCTGATTGGAAATGAGGATAATGCGGATGTTGTGTTGAGACAGTCTCGCAAGCGAACTAACGACACCAGGCAGAAAACGAAAATGTTTCCAATGTTTGATGTAGTTGCCGATAGGATCCCAATTAATAACACCATCACGATCGATGAAGATTACCTTGTCCCGGCTGGGCTGTGTTTTTGTCATTCTGCATTTCCCAATATTTTGCGTAACTTAAAAGTTGATACAAGCCATGGAAATAAGACATTAAAAAACCCTGAAATCCGAAACGCCAACCGCCCTTCATGAAATAATTTTTAAGGAATCGATCGCAAGTTTTGCGCAGGCTGTTAGGTAGAGTGACTTTTCTGCCGTCTCTGACCCATTTTTGCGCTTCCAGCTGAGTTTCGCGGTTGAGCTTGCCCAGAAATTCTCCAAAGTTTTGGCAGGAATAATGAAGAATGTCGCCTTTCAATCCTCCGCATTTGCCGTCCAGCAGCATTTTGGGATGAACGCTGGCTTCCTCATATTTAAATTTGTCTTTTAAAAACAGGCGCACCTTAGGGGCTGGATAATATCCTGCGCCCTGCACCCACCGTTTTCCGATAAATGTTTTAATGGGAATTGAAAATGCCGCAAATCCATTGGCAGATTGAATCGTATTCTTGATTTCTTCAGCGAGGGCCGGCGTGACGCGCTCATCCGCATCCAGGCTCAGCACCCATTGATTTTTGGCCTGTGCATAGGCAAAATTCCGGTGGCGTCCTTCAATATCCATTTTGCGCTGAAACACTTTTGCGCCGTAGCTTTTCGCGACCTCAATGGTTCTGTCGGAACTTTCGTCGTCTATGACAACAATTTCATCCGCCCAACGCACACTGGCCAAACATTCGGGAAGCCGCTTTTCTTCATTTTTTGCGATGATGCAGATACTCACAGATGCTTTGTTTTGACTCATTTCAGGAATCCTTTGCTCGTGATTAGATTTGGGGCGCTACGAAGACCTATATTGAGCGTGGTCATCGTAAGTCCCATGAACAGCCAGAACATCAAACTGGTTTGAACCGATTGAAGCACAGTATCGACCATAACCAGACATAAAAAGCCGAAACAGCCTGCAAGAAGCCCCAGTGTCATATCTTGGAAGAGCGGCACAGGAATATCGCGCGCCTTGCGCAAAACTTTTGCAAAAAAGAGAATTAAAAAAAGGATGAAAAATCCGATTCCGAAAAGCCCGATCTCCGCGGCAAGCTGTAAATATCCGTTGTGGGCATAATAGCCTTTAACCCGCGTGTCTTTCACCGTGTCGTATTTCATGTGAACGGCATTGTAGGTATTGATGCCAACGCCTAAAAATGGATGAGCCTTTATCACATCCGCTGCCCGGCGCCACAGCATAAGACGTTCGCTGGCCGACTGCTCCTTCCGGTCCGCATCAAAATGGATCAGCATATATTTGGGGACCAAAAACATGGCGAGAATAGCGGCAATCACCAGTCCTCCCAGAATAATTTTGCTTCTTCGAATAATCCCGAAAAAAAGCACGGCAGCGCCAAACGCAAGCCATGAGGCCCGCGAGGCGGTATAAAAAAGCTCAATACCGCCAAACGCCAGCAAGGCAATGAGAAGAATCTTCTCGGATGTTTTTAGAGGCGCTTTACCGAACAAGAGTCCAAGAAAAAAACTATTGAAGAAAATCAGAAAGGCCCCAAATTGGCTGTAATAGCTGAATGATGAGGTGATCCTGCGTCGAAAATCTTCGTTAAAATACCCCACTTCTTTTCCCCTCAAGATGTCGTGTCCGGTGAAATATTGCCATACTCCGTTCAGGAGAACGAAAAGAAAAAGTCCGATCAAAAGTTTAGTAAGACGGATAACTTGTTCGCGGGTGCGGAATGTGTCGATCAGAATAAAAAAGATGATGATCCCCTTCGTGGCTTTGATCATGCCGCGAAAGCTCATATGGAAAAATTCGGAATTTGCGACGGAAAGTCCGACGCAGGCAACAAAAAATGTAAGAATGAGATACATCGGATCTTTCAGAAACGAGAAATCGCGGTCCAGGGCTTTCTTAGCGAGCCAGCCAATGAGACTGGCAACGATGAAAATTTCTGTGAAAGCGATGGAAAATGTTAGAGATACAAATAGTCCGATCAGCGCAAATTCGACGAATCCGGAAAGCGCATGATAAATTTTGTTGGATTTGGGTTCAGCCACCTGATTCATTTACTTCGCTCCTTTAAACGCAAACGGGGTCATAAAAAGAATTTTCAGATCCAGCCACACCGACCAGTTTTCTATGTAGTAAAGGTCGTATTTTATCCTTTCTTCGCTCGGAGGGCCACCTCTTAAACCGTTTACTTGCGCCCATCCAGTGATGCCTGAACGCACCCGGTGACGGGCCATGTAGCGCGGAATATCCGTTTTCAGCTGGTTGACGAAGATCGGACGCTCGGGTCTGGGGCCGACAAGACTCATATCGCCCAAAAGCACGTTGAAAAATTGGGGCAGTTCATCCAGATTGGTGCGCCGCAGAAATTTGCCAAGAGGTGTTTTCCGGGGATCATCTTCATCCGCAAATTTCGGGCCGGTTTTTGATTCTGCATCCACTTGCATCGAGCGAAACTTGAGAATGTTGAAAATTTTTCCGTCCTCGCCCACCCGTTCCTGCTTATAGAAAATAGGTCCTCCGTCATTTAATTTAACGAGGAGTCCGGTGATAATCAGGACCGGCGAAAGAAGAATGACAGAAACCAAAGAAATAGAGATATCGATAAACCGTTTGATGAAGCGGTTCACGGGATGATTCAGCGGGGTTTCAGTGATGCCAAGAAGCGACACGCCGTTGATATTTTCTATATCCAGTTTGTTGGTCACCATGCCTAGCATGTCAGAAACCATTCGAAAATTCACCATTTTCTCTTCGCTTTTTAGCACCATTTCAAAAATTCTTTTTCTCGGCATTTCGGTCTCGCCCAGAATCACCTCATCGATGGAATGATCTTCCAGAATTCGCTCAAAATCATCCAAGGTTCCCAACACAGAAACATTGTTTATGTGAGTTCCAATCAATTCCTTGTCATTTGCCAGAAGACCGACGACGGCATAGCTTCCCTTTTGATCGGTGAGCCCGTTGATAAGCTGGCGAATGGCGGGTCCGTGCCCACACAACAAAATATTTCTTTGAAATCCTTTTGAACGGGCCAGTTTGGTTTCAATCCGGTGAAAAAGAACTCGGTTTGTGAAAAGAAACAGAATCAAAAATCCAGCTTTGATCAAGAACATCGTCCGGGAATAGCTGTAATCCCGGTAAACGAATGAGCTGGCCATCAGAATGATCGAACCGACCAGAACGGCTTTCAAAATCAGAAAAAATTCTTCCAAGAGCGATCGAATTCGGTTCAGTTTGTACAAACCGTAAAAACGCAACGCCAGAAAATAAACCAGAACAGCGAAAGGAAGAATTTCAAGATAAATGAAGAAAGGCGGCGCATGTTTTCCCGGACTGAGAGGCATTCCGGGCGCAAAACGGATGGCATAGGCTAAAGCGTACGAACCAACAATCAAGAGGACGTCAGAAATCCACAGCCAGATGAGGAGTCCGTAATGCTTTTTCTTTTTTTGCGTGTGCGTTGTTTGAGGCACTTTATTTTCCGTGAGCATGATTAAGTTTTTCTTCGACCCAATTTGCAAATCGATCGTCAAAAACATCTCCATTAAACGACAAAGCATGTCTTCGGATTTTTTCCCGATCAAAGGATTTTTCCTGAAACCGGAGAACGGCATTCTTTAATGCTTCTTTTGTTTGCTCGTAAAAAAACACCCCCGTGTCTGAAGTCACGGTTTCTTTGACTCCCCCTTCGCCGAAAGCGATAACCGGCCGGCCCGCGGCCTGAGCTTCCAGCGGAGTGATACCAAAATCTTCGATTCCGGGAAAAATGAGAGCCAGAGACTCGCGATAATAACGTTTTAGATTAGTGCTGTCCACCCAGCCCAGAAATTCGATGTTAGGTTTGGCCATGGCTTTCAGTTCTTTCTCGCACTCACCCGTGCCGATGATTTTTAGCGGAAGACCTAAATCATTGAAAGCTGCGATGGCGAGATCGATGCGTTTATAACGGACAAGGGCCGAGACAATTAAAAAATAATTTCCGGGGGTTTCTGAAAGTGTATCAGCTACTAAATCCAGCGGCGGATAAACCACATCCGAATCGCGTCCATAAAATTTGGCGATGCGGTTCTGCACTTCCCGGGAGTTGGCAGCAAAATAATTGACGCGTTTCGATGCTTTATAATCCCAGCGCTGAATCTGTTTAAGAAACCAAAGGGCTAACGATGAATAAAATTTCCCGTGGAGATATTCCTTCTGAAACATCCACGCGTATCGCATCGGTGTATGACAGAAACAAAGATGTGTGGCGTCTTTTCGTAAGCGCACGCCTTTGGCGACACAATGACTGCTGGAAATCACCAGATCGTATTTCGACAGATTGAAGCGTTCGATCAGGAACGGAAAAATGGGAAGCAAATACCGGTAAAACTTCTCGATTTTTGGGATTCGCTGTAAGAGGGATCCGTAAATATTACGCTTTCGAAGCTGAGGCGATAAATTTTCTTTATTGTAAAAAAGCGTATAAATATCCGCGTCCGGATACAATCCAGCGATGTGTTCGAGGACTTTTTCCCCGCCCCGCATGGTAAACAACCAATCATGAATAATCGCAACTTTCATTTCGCGGCCTCTTCGTAAACTTTTAGAGTTTCTTCCGCGGTGATTTTCCACGAAAATCGGGACAATTCCGCCATGCCCTTGGCAATAAATTCTCTGCGCAAATTCTCGTCCGAGAGCAAACGGGCGAGGCATTTTTTGATCTGCACATCATCCGTTGGATCCACAAGCAAAGCGCCCTTGCCCGCAACTTCAGGGATCGATGAAACGTTGGAGGCGATCACGGGAATTTCAGAAGCGAATGCCTCCAGAATCGGCAGTCCGAAGCCCTCGTGAAGCGATAGGAAGGCGAAGATGTCGGCCATTTGATAAATTGCCGGCAAGTCGGATCCTGGAATGTTTTCCAGGTGGCGGATAAAGCCTTCCTGCTCCCCTTTGTGGATTTCGACCAGAATTTCGGGATGTTTGTCGAAGGGCTTGCCCACAATAACCAGATGCTCTTTGGTGAAGCCTTCTTTTCTGAGTTCCCGGACAATACGGATCAATTTCAGAATATTTTTGTGCGGCTTTAAAATGCCGACGGAAAGAATGTAGTGTTCCGGCAACCGGTAGCGGCTCCTGATTTTCGTACGGGTTTCAGACGGAATGTCGTATAAAAATTCCGGCCTGACGGATTCGTGGATCACCCGGCAATGACTGCCGTTCGTGCCAAAAAAACCCGTCAGATCATTCCGGGTTGCGTTTGAAACGCAGATGACGCTTTTTGCTTGATGATAGGCTTTATTGATCATGAATTTGGCATACGGATAGGCCAAGCGGTTTGTCAGAAACTCAGGCATGACAAGATGGTTGACATCATGAATTGTGACCACCATTTTCCCCCGGTACAGTATTGGAATGTTGTAATGGGGCGCGTGAAAGATATGAAATTTTTCTTTCAGAACGGGATGAAACAGCTGCTCTTGAATTGAGTAAATTGGCTGCTCGGTGTGAATGATGTGCACATTTTTGTTCTGGAATCCGAAGTTCTGAAGCAAATGTTCCGGTCCAAAAAGTGTAAAGTCATGATTCTTACCCAGAGGCAGCATTTCTTCGAGCAAACTGCGAATGTAAGTGCCGATTCCCGAGTGCGCGATCATACGTGCGTCAAAACCGATTTTCATCGTCTCGCCTCCGCGGCTTCCCGGGCTAATTTCCTAAAGCCGTCCAAAACTTCATCCTCAGTAATTAAGGTCATACAATCGTGATGCTTGAGCGGGCAATTTTTTTCTTCGCAAGGTGAGCATTCCAGATCTTTGTAAATCACTTCCGAAATATTGGCCCAAGGCCGGAATTCTTCGACGCGATTCGTTCCACTGAAAACGGACAAAATCGGAACGCTGAAAGCTGAGGCGATATGAGCCGGACCGGAATCGTTGCCGATGAAAAAATCCGAAAGGCTGATGAGGGCAGCAAGTTCTTTCAATGACGTAGCGCCCAACGCGTTCAACACATCGTGCTGCTCTAAAAATTCCATCGGGAGCAAAATTTCATCTTTTTTTCCAAGCAGACAGACCTGATATTGATCAAAATCCAAAATTACTTCTAAAACTCGGCGAAAATGGTCTTCTCCCCACTGCTTAGAAGGATATCCCGCTCCCAAATGTGCGGCAATTAGTTTTTTATTCCGGTTTCTGCCTAGTTGATCCAGTTTGGTTTCCATAAATTTTTTGACTTCCAAATCAATGACTAAACTCGGATTTCCCGGCATGATTTTTCGATTTGTGCTGGCGGCCAGCAGGTGAATGTTTTTTTCAACCTCGTGTTTTCGCGCCGGATAAAGCGGTTCTTTGTTCAGCATAAATCCACCGCCCCGAACCCCGTAAGAAACCCGGTATTTGACCCCGGGAATAAACATAAAAAAGAAAATGGTTCTAAAATCTCCCCGAAGGTCAAATCCCAAATCGTAATGGAAATGTCGCAATTGAAGCGCACGTTGAAGCAAGCTGAACCAGTTTGCTTTCCTCGACCGTGAGAACCAATGATCATCCATCGGTATAATTTGATCAAATCGCGGATCGTTATCAAAAAGATTGACTGCATTCGCGTCGCACAACAGGTGAATTTCCGCCGCAGGATACTGCTCCCTGAGTCTCGTGAAAAACGGTGTGCTCATTACCAAATCACCGATGTGATCCAGACGGATAACCAGAATACGCTGAATCTGACTTGGAATTTCCCGGTTGCGGAAAAAGAAAAGAATGCTTCCTAAAATGTCCAAAATGAAGATGGTGATCCATGTCCTTTTACGCTTAAAAACATAATCGAACATTACAGTCTCACCAAATCTTTAAATTCCTGATCCAGGGTATTGCCTTTGACGGCATAAATTGTTCTGATGATAAAAATAGTGGGCAAAAGAAGCGCATAAAAAACGGTGAGGATTTCAGCGAATCGGAATGATGTCAGCCACAATCCAAAGATTGAAAGAATTGTAATAATATTCATAACCACGTGAATTTCCGTTAGTTTACAAGCAAGCGAAAAAATACGCTTTGCGACGGAAGATGTTGCCTTTGGCGCCTGTTTCTGTGTGTCTTCAGGCCAGTTGAACTGCGCTTCTTTGATTTTTAATAACTGAAACCAGTGGTAAAACGCCTTCCACTTCGCGTCATAAAACATAGAAAGAAAGCCCATGAAAAGCGCGGCGATAAATCCGAAAAAGAGCATCAGAATACTTCCGCCAGATGAAAAATAAGCGCCGACGCCGATTCCCAGAAAAATAAACGAATGCACAACGTAATGCATCAGATAGTCGAAGAAAACGCCGGTGAGTGACGAGGTTCCGCGGTATCGGGCCACCTGTCCGTCCACGTGATCAAATAAATACCAGATCTGAAGCAAAATTGCGCCAGCAAAAAGTCCTCCGGCGCCGGGCAGGGCCAAAATCAGTGCAGACAACAGTCCGAGGCAGAGCGTGATGAACGTGACTTGGTGAGCTGTAATCGAAGTGTGCAGCAGTGCCCACGTAACATAAAGCGCTGCGTCTCGTTCGAAGTGGCGCACCATCCAGTTGCCGACTTCTTTGTAGCGCGGTTTTTGGACTTTCGTGTTAAGTTCTTTCAGATTTGGAATCATTGCCTGAATGTCATCCCGTCGCGTATTTGGAAACGCTGATTTGCGATTTCTCATTTTTTACGCCACTGGTCCTCAAAATATTGGACGGTAATCCTTTTCCGAATTGCCCCATGGAATGCTCATAGCGAATGGCGGGCGCGCCAGGATTGAAGGGAATGCCGAGTTTTTGCCGGACATCGCGTTCCACAAAATCCCGGACTTTGACGAGCTCTTCGGCATTCAAATGATCAGTGTAGACGTAAGCCTTGTAACCACCGTCGGGGTCGCCCTTGTAATAATCGGCAACTTTGTTGTAATCGACTTCATAACTGTAAAGTTTGTCGCCGGATTTTTGATACGTGTAAATCCAAATGCCTTTTTGAGTCGGATGCGGAAGCGCCTCGTCGTAATACGGCGTTCCGGGATATGTGGTGATGATGGTGACATCAAAATCATCGGGCTTCACTTCAAGCAGCCAATCACGCGTTTCAAGAACTGTTTTTTCAGATTCACCGGGATGTCCAATCGACATCAGTGCTTTAACTTTTAGACCGTGGCGCTTCGCGATACTGACGGCCCGCGTGTTTTCATCGCGCGTCGCTTTTTTATTGATATTCGTCAAAATTTGCGGCGAGCCGGATTCAAACCCCGTGAGCAGCCAGCGAAAACCTGCCCGGTACATCGCTTCGGCCTGTTCATCATTAAACAGTTCGGATTTCACAAAACCACGGAGCCGGAATTCCGTTCCAAGATCTTTCTGAAGTTTCGAAATGCCATTCATCAGCTCAACCATATTTTTATTCACATTGAGCTCATCGTCATAAAACATAAATCCGGTAAATCCGTAAGTTTCATGCAGCATGCGGAGTTCCTCAATAATATTATCGGAACTGCGGGTACGGATCACACGCAGTGACGGTGACATGCGGCCACCGCAGAATCCGCAGGCGAACGGACAACCAAGCTGAGCGATAATGCTAATGGCCCGGTGCCCTTCGATTTGATAGTGATAACTGTCGATGTCAATCAGATGACGGGCTGGAAAAGGCAGTTCTTCGAGTTTTTGATTTGTGAGAAATAAAGACGATTGCTTGGAGTTAGCATCAACGATTTTTGGCGGATCATTGCGGAGCGCTTCAAAAATAGCTTCTTCCCCGTCGCCGATCACAAGAACATCAAACGCCTCTTCCAGAGATCTTAAAGTTCGCGTTGCGCGGGCTTCCCGGTTTTCTTTCTGTTCGCGGATAAACGCCGTGTGCACCAAAGTGGCATGCGGTCCGCCAAGAACAAGCCGAGCCATCGGCAATTCCCTGCGGATGGCATGCGCAATTTTCATGGCCGCCGGCATTTGCGGCGTGGTGCTGGTGACGCCAAAAATCCGGGACTCCGTAGTCCGGCAGTGGTCGCGAAGCGCCTCTTCATAATTTTCGATACCGGAAAAGTCGAGTACCTCGACCGGATATCCTGCTTTTTCCAAAACAGCCGCGACTTTCAGGATGCCAAGGTTCATAAACACACGCTCATCCAGCAAAAAAATCGATGGCGGAATGATCAGGCTGACGATAGGTAGTTTTGGCATATTTAGTATTTGTAACCCGTTATCTAGCAAATGGTTAGATGTGGGTTAGATTTTTAAAACCAGATATTATAAGACATTTATCGGCCGGAAGAAAGCGAAAATCGAGCTGGCCTAGGCGGCCCGGGCGGACTGCTGGCTGGCGGAATACTTGCTGTAAATTGTGTCGAGCAGGGCAATAAAGGCATCTCCCACCTCCCAAAAGCCCCGAGCTGGATCAAACCGGAAACCCGACTGGAAATAAAGTGAATTTCTGAGCGTCGGTTCGTCCGATATTTTGAAAATAAGGGCCAGTACTTGAATGGGATCAACGCCTTTTGAGACCAAAGTTCTTAGATTCAATTTGATGCTGTCTCCACTCGTAAAATCAAGATCAATTTGATCTTCGAAAGCTGTCACCGCGACAAGAGGAATGTTATACCCGCGAGTCATCGAGGTGATTCGGGATGCCGATGCCAGTTTCTCTTGAAGGGTACGGACTTTGAACCGTGCGTGTGACAATTTGTGAAGCTCGGAAATGACGCGCGGCACTTTTTGACTTCTCAGAGCCGCAATCAAAAAATCACCGTCACTCAGACTGCCACTGATTAATTTCGCCTTGCTTAATGGATTCGAATCCCCTTCTCGCAGAATTCGTTCGTGGACCAACGCTGGAAATGATTCGTGCCCGGGTTTCTTTTTCAGATAATCCATAAATTGATTCAAATTATTGTCATGGTTGAAAGCAGCGATGCTTGAACTGAGCCTGACTGGTTGTTTTACGATACCAAGAATGCGCAAATACGATTTCAAAACATCCGGTGTATCAGGCAAATAGAAAAAGTCTCCGGCGAAATAATGAGCGGTCAAGACGATGAATTTGGGAATCACTCTTTCACGTTTGAGGAGTTTTGGCGAAATCATCGGGGCGTATCCCAACGACGCGGCGGTAATCTCGTTTGACGGCGGTTCTGAATTTTGCTGTCTTAATTTTGCAATCGGAGCAGTAATCGGAAAAAAGGCCAAGGCCAGCCTGCTTTCGCGAAACTTTTTCGAGGAGAAAATAAATCCGTCTTTATTCACAGACCACGAGTAGAAAAGTTGAAAGTATTGATTCAAGATGCCTTCTGCCACGGTTTGAAATTCCGCGGGGATAAATTTCAGAACGAAATAGTTTTTTACGAATGACAGTGACCGAGTCATCCAGAAGGATTCAAACTGTTTTTCCTGTTCTTCTTTTGATTTTCCGTTTTTGCGCACGAGATTAACCATTTTGGCGTAGAGCATGGTTCGAACGCGAATCATGACCCATATGGCAATGATGCGCAAGGCATCCGCCGCAATTACCGGCATGGCGACATCTTTGGGGAGCGCCCAATTCGTCATTTTGAAGCCTCCCCAGGTGACAACACCGAGCACCAGTCCCAACGGAAGCGCCCACGCAACTTGCTTTTTGACAATCCCCCGCCCCGACATCCACTGTCCCAGCAAATCGTTCATGACGGCGAAGTAACCAAAGATAAGAATATTCGCAATGTTGACGCCGATATGCAAAACCGCAGCTGCCTTAAGCGGAGTTCCATAAATCAGAAAGGCCACTGCCGAAATTGCGGTGATGCTCGCGAGGGTTTTGAGCGCAAGGGTGGTTTTTGTTTGGGCAATCAGATTTGTTTTTTCTTGCTTATCCTCTCCAAGGCTTGAAGCCACGGACTGTAGAATGGAGCGGACTTTATTGATATCTCCCGATTTAGTGATTTGGGCCAGTACTGCCATATTACCGGAAAATTTCTCACCCCATTTCTGTGTCGCAGATCGTAGAATTGGATTCAAAAAAATCCCTCTCAAATCAAACAGTTTTTCGGTTCCATCTTCGTATTTCACGAGAATGAGATGCGCATCTGGAGAGAAAGTAACAATTGCAGTATTTCCACCAATAAGCCTCTTTAAATCATATTTGGTTTTGACTTCAAAAACTTTTGTTGATTCTGTGATGTATGAGGGTCCGTATTCCACCCGTAAGAATCTGCCATTATGGCTGAACGATAATCGTCGGATATTATTTCCAAGCGGGATGTTGATTTTAGCGCAATTATTTAAGTCAAAAATAACTGCCGTAGCATCTTTGTAAATCGCGGCAACGAGCTCTGTAGATCCGGAAAATATGACTTTTTGAGGTTGGGATTTAAACTTTAACGGACGCTCCGTATTTGTTTCTAAATTTAAAACTTTCGAGAGACCATCTTTGTAAACTAAAAATACATATGACGAATTTGGAGAAAAAGTTATATCCCAATGCAGAATTGAAGAGCTGGATAATTGACGATTGGATTTTTTAAGAAGATCAAATACTTGGGCAGGCTTGCTATCGGAATAGATAACGACTAAAAATCTGCCAGATGGGGAAAATGCAGCTATTCCAACATCAGAACCAATCGGAAGCTGCAGGTCTTTTTGAGATTCTATTTCCAGGACTTTGGGCGGATATGCTTTTCCACCATCAATGTATAGATATTTTCCATTCTGAGAGATGACGCCCTCGTTAGGATAAGATTTGACTGGAAGATGATAGGCTTGCTTTGCAAACAAATCAAAATAGGAATAACTGACTTCTACATTGTTTGCTCCGTAACTGACAGCCTGCTGCACTAGCAACTTGTTGTTCGGAGTGAACCCTACAGAAACCCCATCACCGCTCCAGCTTCGAAACTCCTGAGCTGGAGACGTTGGCATTTCAAGATCAAAAACGTAAGTATTCTCATAAATTCTGATAATGAGGAATTTGTCTGATGAAGAAAACTGTGCATCTTGAACATTCTTGTTCTGGTTGATAGGAATTTCTTTCTTCGTTGTTAAATCAAACAGTTTCCCGATTGAATTGTTGTAAATGACATAAAGGAACTTTCCGTTATTTGAAAAAGCCACAGATTTAATCTCGTTGCCAACGAAATACTGAGCATTTTTTTTGAGGGACAGGTCAAATAATTCACGACGGCTGTTTGAATCCTCAACAAACAAATATTTACTGTCCGGAGAGAATCTGACCGCAACAATATCTTTACCGGTTAATGTCAGCAGCTTGAGCGTTTCAAGAGCTTGAGCAAAATTTTGTTCAGAAAAAACAGTTTTGGGAGTCCCATCGCTGCCCATACTCTGGGCAATTGCTTCCTTGATCTGTTCACGGAAATAATCCGGGTTTCCGCCTTGTCGATCGATTTCCGCGTTGGTCTGTAATTTCAGAATGGCTTCGAGGTGAGATTCCATCATGGCGAGGATATAGTCTCGGTTATTCTGAGTCATGTTGATTTCAGGACTAATGCGGAGATAGTTTAAATGATTCTCCTGGGCCAGCTGGGTTAGCCCCTCCGAATGATATCCACCGGTAACGAGAATGGCGCGCCGCTCATGAAGTTGCTTCATCCGGGAGAGCGCATTTTGAAACATGGCGTCCTCCCGCTTGCCGGCATCGATATAAAATGTAATGGCCGTATCAAAAAGCGCTCGTATATTCTGAACCGAAGGCTCAATGTTTCGGCGTTTTCGCATCAATGTTTTTAATTCGCCCCGCGTCAAAGTCAGAGAAAAAAGTTTTCGAAGTAGCCTGAAATTCTCAAGGCGGGAAATGGTTTCCTTCTCCGCTTTTGTGCGCGTCAGCGAATCGATGATGTGACGTTCCAATTGTTCGGATTCCTGAAAAAGCTGAGCGGAATCAATTTCTTCTTGAAGAATCTGCGACTGAATTAACAGCCTGAAATTTTTGTAAGGTTTAAACGAGAAATTCGCGGGTAGAGATTCCAGTAATCGTTCGAAGGCTTGTCGGACGTCTATCTTAGGGATAGAAAAATAGATGCCAAGCGACTTCATGCTGACTAAAAATGCATGCCTCTCTGCCTCAGCCTTTTCGAAATCGATTTTTGATTTAAGGCTGTCCAGCCGGAGCAGTCGGGTCAGCATCGGCCATTGGATTTGATTGACTGTGTCGGATAAATCGAGATGAAGATTTCTGTCGGCTTCTTTTTTTAGAACGCGGTAGAAAGAAATTGGATCTGATTGTTTATTTTCGTAAGCGTCAAAACTTTTCAGGAAACTCTTGAGCACGGAATTCAGGCTCCGCTCCGCCTGCTGGTTAATTTGCTGCTCCAGCGCCTTTAAGAATGTTTCCGATTTTTCTCTTTGCCGGACAACTTCCTGAAACGCGCGGCGGTCTTCGCGATATAGCGCTGCATTCTCGACGCCAAACGCCGCAATATTTTCATCCTCACCGCGCGACATGGTCTCGACCAGAAAAGCTTCGGCTCCGGTAAGTTCCGATTTCTGCATCATCGTGTCAGCAACCTTCACATTAAGGCCGGGATTTTCAGGGAAAAAGTTAAAGAGTCGCGGATCAAGCTTCCCGATGCCGCCTTCGAGGAGAAGCAAATCAACGTCGTAATTTTTCGATATGTGCTGCAGGATGGCCTGAATATTCTTCTGCGCCTCGTAATTGCCGTGTGCAGTTTGAATGTGGATGATGGACGGAGCATCAGGGCCGGCGATACTCAAAAGCTCGATTTTGCCCAGTTTCGCAGGGATTTGAATGTTGGGTGTTTTTGGAGACGGCGCTGCCAGTTCAACGACGGGTAAAGCATAACCGGGACAG
>JACROU010000048.1 GCA_016214265.1 Candidatus Omnitrophota bacterium | reverse complement strand
TTGATGAGAGTCTGGACATCGAAGTTGTGTCTGGATCACCCCAATATTTTTGGTGGAAAAATTCTGACTGTTGTCAGTCCGGCTGTTGAATGTTACAGCGATGACGGTACGCCGTGCGGCTCTGAGTCGGGGCACGCTTTTTTGAGAATGCCGGATATTATCAAAGCATTCTATACTTGCCCGTACGAAGTTTTCGAAATGGGAGATTATGAGACGAAATATTACGTGCTTCTCCGGCTTGCCGCCGCTCAACCGATTCAAGTAATTTACACGTGCAATCCCAGTACAGTATATTTGCTGGGTAATCGGCTAGGGCAGTTTTCGGAAAGTATTATTCGCGATATTCATGACGGCACATTATCCAGTGAACACAAAATTTCGTATGATTTGGCACTTCGCCTCAAAAGTTACATTAAAAAAAATCCAGCCCGGGCAAAGTTTTTGGAAAGGGCTTTGCAAAAAGGAAATGGAAAGCTGATGCCGAAGTTTGTCTGGCCCGAGATGGCCGCCATTGCTTGCTGGAAAGGTGGAAGCGTCAGCATGTATCTCGCGAAATTTCCCCGGTTTTATTCCTCAGAAATTCCGGTGCGGGATATCGGATACTTTTCAAGTGAGTTTCGCGGATCCATTCCTCTGTCGGATAAGGGTTCCGAGGGTGTACTGGCAGTGCCAGCAAATTATTACGAGTTTTTTCCGATAACCCAAGATCGAAAACCGGCCGCCCATGAACTCCTTTCGATTCACCAGCTGGAAAAAGGAAAACAATATTTTGTTTATGTGACAACAACCGCAGGATTGTGCCGTTATGACATGAATGATGTTATCGAAGTGATGGATTATTTTGAGGAAACGCCTGTAATTCGTTTTGTGCAGAAGGGAAAAGGGATGATTTCTTTTACCGGAGAAAAATTGTCGGAATGTCAGGTGACGAAAGCGGTTGAGCAGGCATTTGAAGCTTTCAAGGATCCGTATGAGTTTATTGCTGCGGTTGGTGAGCTTGTCGATGACACGCCTCGATATACTTTTTTGATCGAGTTCGAACGTCCCATGGAAGCGATGCTCGTAAAACAGCTTGCCAATCTCATTGAAAACGCGTTGTGTACGCTCAATGTGGAATATGCTGCGAAGAGGCGGTCGAAACGAATTCTTCCTCCTCTCGTCAAAATTATTCAACCAGGTGAGTATGACCAATACCGGAAGCGGATGATCGAAATCAGGAACAGTGACGGGCAGTTTAAGATCCTGAAACTAACAAGTGACGAATCCTTCCAAAAAAATTTCCAGACTCAAATGGAAATCAGTGCCGCCGCCTAATTTCTCGTCTCAACACAAAATAGGGAATGGCCGATAATTCTAAGCATGAATCGAAGGTTTTCTCTCCAATTTTTAATCCCTTTTTGTGCTTTGTTGATGATTGCCTCAAGTGCTTTTGGGGAAGACAAAGAAGCGTCCCGAGATTTCTTTTTCAGCGGAAGCGATTCCTTACCCTCCGGCTGGAAATTATCACGTACGGACTACAGCCTGAAGGAATTCAACCCGAATTATCTGGCCTTCAACGGCAATACCATCCAGCGCATCAATTTGATACCCTCTGATATTGTGGAAAAAGTTTCTGGCCCCGGCAACGCGCTTCATTACACACAAGATGGACGGTATGTTACGGTGCTGGGTACTTTAGTGGATATTGTAATTCACTACCGGTTTTCCGAAACGGCTCAAAAAGGATATTTTTATGATTTTCTGACGAACGTTCAGGAAACGTTACAAGATCCCTCAAAACGTCTTTCTAAAAACGAGGCTCTTATCGGGCGATTTCAGGATGAAGGCGTAAAAAACGGATATGTTTCTGTGGATTTGGGAGATTCCCGATGGGTGAATTTTGAATGTAGTTTTGTCAAAGGGAATTGGTGGGTTGAAGTTCATTTGAATACACCTAATCCAAAAGAGCTTCAAAGATTGCAAGAGGAAAATATCGCGAGAGCAGCGAAATTTACGGCGGATAATCCTAAATGGCCGGCCAAGCCCGAGCCTGTTTCCCAAGAGCACGGAGACGAGGCGATGCTTCGCTTTTTTGCGTCTCATGTTGCAGCTCAAATTCCTCCGGATGAAAATGTCCCGAAATTGCTTAGTGATTTGTTCAAACAAGGCGGTGGAGTGCCCGCCACAGGGCAGGCAGCTGTGTCCGGCCAAGCAGCGCCGGGCGGTGAAAGTACGACGCTTTCTGAGCCCACGGTGGCGATTGCCGTGGCAGGCGGATCAATTGTGATGAGCATCGGTGCGTTTTTACAACTCGCGGCGATGGGCGGATTTCAAAATATCGGAGATTTGAAGAGTACGTTTGGAAGTTTGTTCAATTTATCCGATCAAAATGCGGATATGGATTTGGCGGATCTGGGAATCGATGATTCACCGCCCCCAGATACAGGCCCGCCGCCTCCGAAACCCAAAGTCAACAAGCCGTCTGTCGAGCCGAAGCCCGCTCAACCAGCTTCGGTCGCGCCCGCCGCTGCGACGACGCCAGTTCAAATTCCGGATCCGATCCCTTCCGGCTTTGAGTATCAGGGAAAAGTCTGGTATCAGCCACCGTGGGATAGCGGAGGTCCGTATTGGATGAGTAAAGCGGATTATGACCGGATGCGCGACATGATGCGTCAGGGAAAGGAATGGTCTAACCGGTGGGGCTGGGTCGATAAAGGCGAAGCCGCCAAAATGGATCAAGCGCGTGATCAGGCTTTCGAGAATTTCAAAAAGCAAGATCCCGAGATTAAAAAAATCACGGACGGAATCAAAGCCACGCAAAATAAAATCGATGAACTTAAACATCAGCTCGCTCAGTCTAAAATAAAAGCCGAAATCGAGGACGCCCGCCGGCGTCTTCAGCATCTTGAAAAAGAGCGCGACGAAGCCAATTCGCTGTTGGGTCAGGCTAAATTGATCAAAGAGCATTTTATGGAAAATGCGAAAGAAGAATATAATACACTTCCGGGTTATGTGAATCGAGTGGCGGACGATTTGTCAAAGAAAGCGAAGGAGTTAGCGGACAGTGTTAAGGCGGAAGTTACGGATCCGGCCAATTACAAAGCACTAGCGGAAGCGGCGGGAAAAACTGCTGCAGATTTAATGAGAAATCCTCTGGATTCAACGAAAAAAGTTGTCAATCTCGTAGACAAAACAGCGAAGGTGGGTGGCACTATTGCGGGAACAATTGTCGGGGCTGCCGAGGTCGATCCGGTTGGTTTTGTGAAAGGCATGATCGGCATTGATAATTGGGAAAAGGTGATCGACAGGAACGTGCCACTCGGTGAGCGGATGGCGCGCGCGGTTTATGGTTCTGTGGACATGGTTTTGAATTTCGGTTCCGGCGGATCGGAAAAAGCCGCTCAGTTGGGCGCCGAAGCGGGACTGGATGCTGCGCGAGCCGCGAAGAGTGCGGAAGCGGCGCTGGGCGGCGGAAAGTTTGCAAACAAAATTGATGATCTCACTCGCCAAGCGGCGTGGGAAGCGGGCCAGCGCGGTGGCGTCAACAAAGTGAACGCTCTGGAAGAGGCGCTGAAAAGCGGCGACCCGGACAAAATTCGAAAAGCAGTTCTGGATGTAAAAACAGACAAGCACGCAATTTGGGAAATCAATAAACGGCCCGACGATTTAAAAGGTTCTTTCAACGGGGAAATAAAACAAATTACGGACAAAGCGGATGCCGCACTGAAAGACGGTATCGCACAAAAATATGGAATTGATTCCAAACAAGTCGAAATTATTGAAGCGAAAAACAAAAGCAGCGAAATAAAAGTTGGCAGTGACCGGGACCTTACGGTTCGGGTACCCGCGAAAGAAGGATCCATCGTTCCCGATCCCGAGAATCCGGGGAAATGGATTAAGGTCGGTCCGGGCCAACGAGTGATGGTGGATGTTCCGTCCAAAGAAGCGGGCGAGATTTATCATCCGGCACTTTACGATGCCGCAGGCGGAAAAAGTTACGCGCCTCATCTCAGTCCGGAAGAATTCAGCAGTAAAGCGATGGATCATGTACCCGTCGCTCGAATGGATGCTGAGGCGATCGGCAGATCGGCCAAAGATACGGACGTGATCATGAATCGACCCGGCATGGATTTGAGCGATGCCCAGCAGGCCGGACAAATCTCTGCGTACAAGGGGCAGCATTTATTTCAGCAGGCGGAGGAGCTTCAGAAAATCAATCCGGAAAAAGCGGAAATGCTGCACGGAGAAGGCATGCGTCAGCTGGCCAAACAGTACGATAAGCTGGTGGATACGCGAATGAATAAGCTCGCGGAATTGGGACATGATATTCCCGTGGATACGAAATTAGCGAAAGCGGTTGGAATTTTAAAACAAACGCAATCAGGACTTTCGCCCATGGAGGCGGAGAAGATGTTGAAAGGTATGGGCATGACGAAAGATGATGTGGCCCAATCGATCAGCAGTCAGATCGAGCGGCTCCAGTCCTTTCGGACAAAGTGAGTAAAAATATGACAGCGTATAAATTTTACGAACTCAATCAAAAGGTTTTGGATCAGATGGATTTGCCGCGCCTACCGTTTCCGGTGCGGACGGAGAAGGAGCAGCGAATTTTCGGCGGCCAGCAGGTTCAATTCGATCTACTTCTGGATGAGCTCGAAGAATATTTGCGGAAAAATCCTCAGGAGCGAGACCGCTACCGTCAATTTGCAGGCCGCCTGGCCCATTTCGAAGGCGTGCGTCTCGGACAGAATGGATTTCCTGAGCTCGCGGCCCACTATTTGGAAACCGGGCTTTCTTTGAATCCTGAGGATTTAGCGCTCAGGTTTAATTACGCGCTGAGTCTTCAAAGTCTCGGGAAAAAAGAAGATGCGATGAAGCAGTATCGGATCATCATCGAAGATCCTGCCGCGAGGGTGAATCCGCTTGTCTGGATTTTTGCCGCGCGGCTTTCGGCGGAACTTGGAAATCCCAAAACGGCTTACTATTTATTGGAAGCCGTGGCGGATTGTATGCCCGAGGATAATGAATTTTGGGAACTGTTGTACGAGATGAAAGAACGAGCAGGTTTTGTGGATAGGCCGAAACCTAAGTTTTGTGGCGCCTGCGGCAAGCCGCTTGTAGTTGGGACGAAGTTTTGCGGCGGGTGCGGTAGGAAGATTTAAAATTATGACGGAAGGGTACTAATATGTGGCCTGTAATCCTAAAAATTATCTCTTACTTTTTTCTGACGCTTTTTGCGCTGGGCGTGGTGTTGATGTTTTTGACTTGGCGAAAAGCTAAATTTGTGAAGCCGAAGTGGATTATGTTCGGTCAAATTGTGGCGCTCGTTTCGCTGATGGTTTTTACCGCATTGGCGCGAAATCCGCTCGGACAACTGTGGTGGAATCTATTGATTATTCTTGGGCTAGCCGGCGGTATCATTTATGGAAAAATGGTGAAAGTCACGCAGTCCTTAAAAGGGATTATGATGAATTACACACTTCCGTATCTTATCACCTGGTCGGCTCTCTTGGTCCTGACACAGTTTTTGACGATCAGTTCCGGACGCGTGCCGGTCATGGTTCTGGGACTGTCTGTGATCAATACGGGGCTTAATCTCGGTATGAACGGACGCGTAGTTTGGAATTATCAAAAACTTAAGAAAGGAAAGGCGTGATATGGCGGGTATTTTCTGCACTCAATGCGGTCAAAAGTTGGAAGCGGATGTAAAATTCTGCACTCAGTGCGGCGCGAAAACGCTATCCCTGCCTGAGGCGCCCGCCAATATCAGTTCAGAGATTCTGGGCCTAGCCAATGATTTTCTGGCGGTCGAGGAAGTGAAGCCCGGACAATTTGAATTCCGGAGTCAAGCAGGCGCCAAGTCGCCGGTGCAAAAAATCAAAATAAAATATGAAGCCCTCGCCCAGTTTAATCCGGAGAAAAAAGAACTGACGTTTTGGGAAATGATGACCGAGGCTTCCTCAGGCATGCAAGCCGGAGCCTTCGGGGAGATCTGGAAGCAGAAGGGCGTGGAAGTGGGCAAGAGAATTCATGGCGAACTGTTATTTGGCGGAAAATACGGTTTCGAGTACGGAAAAATTCGCAACGTGATTAAATCCATTGCCGCCAAACAAGGGTGGAAATTCAAACTCGCCATTTTCAAACCCAAAGGTTAGATTCCTTTTCTTGAATTACCCAAAAATTTTGTTATATTGTGTCCACATTTTGCCTTCCTCGTCAGTCATCCAATCCTAATATCGGGGCGTAGCTCAGCTTGGCTAGAGCGCTTGCTTTGGGAGCAAGAAGTCGGAGGTTCGAATCCTCTCGCCCCGACCATTTTTTCAAAATATTTCCTGCCTTGTTGTTGTTCTGCGTATTTTTATTTTATGGACATCCTTAAATGTTCTAGTATTATAGAAATAACGATAATACCAATTATGGAGAGTTATTATGAAATCAAACAGCAAAACCCAAGATTTATTTGTCTGTCATGCCGAGCTTTGCAAGGTGTTTTCGCATCCGAAACGTCTTGAGCTTATTAACATTCTTCGGGATCAGGAAATGAGTGTGGGCGAGTTGGCCAAAAAGTTGAAGATCAGCATCGGCAATCTGTCGCAGCATTTGACGATGATGAAAGGCCGGAAGGTTGTTTTGGTACGCAAAGTCGGGAATGTGGTCTACTATCGCTTGTCCAATCCCAAAATGCTCAAGGCCTTTGACCTTATTCGAGAGATTCTGTACGAGCAAATTCGCAGTGCCAACCGTTTGATTGGGGCGGGGACATCAAAAGCAACAGGAGGCATTAAATAATGGAAAACGCAAAATCCCACTGGGAATCTGTGTACGGAAAGAAATCGCCGACCGAGGTAAGTTGGTATCAGGTTCGCCCTGAAAAATCACTTGAGATGATGACTCGCACGGGTCTGGGGCCAGAGGCGTCTTTTATCGATGTGGGCGGAGGCGCCTCGACGCTCGTCGATCATTTACTGAATCAGGGATTCAAGCGCATCACCGTGCTCGACATTTCTCGGCAAGCGCTTGAGGCCGCGAAGCATCGCCTTGGCGAGAAGGCGAAGTCCATCACCTGGGTTGAGGCGGATATTACGCAAGCGGCCTTACCTCATCATTCCTTCGACATCTGGCATGACCGCGCGGTTTTTCATTTTCTTACTGATTCCGAAGCTCGCGCAAAATACAAAGTCCAGCTTGCGAATGCCCTGAAGCCCAACGGATTTCTTATTATGGCTACGTTCGCACTTACAGGTCCGCCTCGTTGTAGCGGACTGGAAGTGATGCACTACGATGCTCCATCGCTCGAGGCGGAATTTGGGCCGGAATATGAACTCCGGGCTACGTTTAGCGAAACCCACGAAACGCCGTTCCATACCCAGCAAGATTTTGTTTTTTGTCTATTCCAAAGGCGGAAACCCTCCTCAAGCATAAAGACGATATAATTTAATCAGGAGGTGTTGAGTCATGGGACAATGGAATGTTCTTTCCGAAATCGACACGCCGTTTGAAGACCGCATCGAGGCCGGCCTCCTCCTGGCAGAAGAGCTAAAATCCTACAAAAACAAAAATGTTGTGGTGCTGGGTATTCCGCGCGGCGGACTGATTCCCGCCCGTGAAATTGCCCGCGCGCTCGACGGCGATCTGGATATCGTTCTGTCCCACAAATTGGGAGCTCCGGCAAATCCGGAATTGGCTATCGGAGCCGTCGTCGAGGGTGGAAAAGTTTTTCTGGATGAAGAGCTTTTGTCTCAGGTTGCTGAGGACAGCGAATTTATTCTCGAAGAAAAAGCGCGCCAGCTGACGGTCATCAATCAACGCGCAAAATCGTATCGGGCGCTTTTACCGAAAGTGCCGCTGACGGGGCGAATCGTGATCGTTACGGATGACGGTGTGGCACGAGGGCTCACCATGAAAGCGGCGCTTTGGGCGGCGCGTCACGAGAAACCTCAAAAGTTAATTGCCGCGATACCGGTGGCTCCAAAAGACAATATCAAAAAACTTTTGCCATTCGCGGATTATATTTTATGTCTGCGTGCGCCCGCGGAGTTTTATTCCATCGGTCAATTTTATCGAAAGTTCGATCAAGTTTCAGATGTAGAGGTGATGAAAATTCTTTCGGAAGAAGCCGAGAGGAAAAAGCATCATGAGCACAAAAGAAATCGATAAACTGATTCGTATTCCGGTGGCTCGGGCGAAGCTGGAGGGAAGACTTCAAATTCCTCCTGATTCCCGAGGACTAATCCTTTTCGCTCACGGAAGCGGAAGCAGCCGTCTGAGTCCCAGAAATAATTTTGTCGCAGACGTGTTACGTCAGCACAAACTTGCCACGCTCCTCATTGACTTGCTGACCGAGAATGAAGATATTCTCCGAGAAAATCGATTCGATATCGATCTTCTCACCGATCGACTGGGTGGGGTGGCCGCTTGGCTTAAGTCGCAGGCCGAGACGAGGCATTTGCCACTCGGATTATTTGGCGCCAGCACCGGGGCTGCTTCTGCGCTTTGTCTGGCCGCGAAAATGGGAAAAGGAGTTTTTGCCGTGGTTTCGCGTGGCGGCCGGCCGGATTTGGCGGGGAAGGCGCTTCCTTTGGTTTGCGCCCCTACGCTTTTAATCGTCGGCGGCAATGATGATGTGGTCATCGAGCTTAATCAATCGGCTTATCGGCAACTGAAGGCATCAAAACAGATAGTGATTATTCCGGGCGCGACGCATCTCTTCGAAGAGCCGGGTACTTTGGAGGCTGTAGCATCCCACGCTGCTCAATGGTTTACCAAACAACTTCCCACCCCAGCGGCTTGAATGAAATTCCCGAAAATTCCGAAAATTTCGGACGACTTGTAAGTCTCGAAATATATGCTATTTTTCTAGTGTTAGTAGATACAACAAAGGCAAGAATCACATCTTTCAATTGAATTATTGCTCGAAATGATTCGGTTACACAGAAAGGTGCCCGCCATGAAAAACCATTTACTGTTAACCCTATGCGTTTTAGCGCCTGTTTTAGTTGTTTGGATGTTGTTCCGTGCCACTAGCTGTGTTGTTTCCAGAGAGACTGTTATTGAACTTGCCCAAAAAAATCAGCTATATAACGGCGTGAAATCAGCGCCGCCATTTAATGAAGATGATATTCATTATTGGATGAAGAAGGGGTTTGATAAGGATGAATTGGAAAAGGAATTTGAATTTCGCGGCCGCATTGTTTGGCTGGCTCAAGGGGTTGATTACCGAATCAAAACGCCCGGAGATCTGAGCTATTTTTCCGAAGCGCTGCGTGACGGGCGAATGTCCGAGAATAAAATCAAAAACGAATTTCTGATGAGGAAACATCGCGAAGCTTCCGGTGTTTTACGCAAAGATGAATTGTCGAGGAAAGAAATTTTTGAATTGGCCAAACAATTTGGTCTGACAAAGTCTGAGGGATTTGCACCCCCGTTTTCCTCGGGGGACGCTGCTTACTGGGAGGGGATGCATTTGAGTGCAAAGCGCCTCAAGCAGGAATTAGGATACCGCTCGAAAGTTCTCGAAATTGCCGAAGCGATCGGCTACCGGTTTCCGAGTCAGGGCGACTTGAGTTTTTTCGCGGAAAGGTTGAGAGATAAATTGTCTACTGAGCCGATGATCCGTGATGACCTTCGCCGTAAGGTGTCTCCATAATCGTGGCCGTTGTTACTTAACCCGCCTCTATTTATAAGCGAATTTGATAAAATACCTTTGGGTATGTATTCTTTACTCAGGGATTGTATTAGGCTCTTTCTATAAAGTATATGTGCCTGAAAGCAATTACTAAGTGAGGATAGTGCATTGCTGAAAAAGCCAGTAGCCTACATAACGATTATCACCTTCCTGTTTTCCCAAGGAACCGTGCTGCCGTACGGATTTGCCCAGCCGACACTTCCCGGGAACAAAGCCGAGATCGTCATCGTCGAAGGTGCCCACGGATATCAGTCTGCCCGGGAGTCCGTTCGGAATATTCTCTCGGAACTTGAAACGAAGGTGGGGTTTCGCAATTTCTTCGTCGAGGGAGCCGCCCAGCCGCTTCAAAGTTTAATTATCGAAAGCTTTCCTGATGTCGCGGCGCGTGAGGCCTATCTGAAAAGACAATTTGATCAAGGCATGCTGAATGGCGCCGAGATGGCGGCGCTTCACCGTCAAGCGGGGACAGAATTTTTGGGACTCGAAAATCCTCTTTTTTATAACCAGAATCTAAAAGCTTATTTTGATGTCAAAAAAAGTCCGGATGTGAAAAAGGCATTCGACGCCGCTGCTAACCTGGGAAACGAGATTTCGGCAAAGAAAAAGGAGCTATTTCCAAAAGAGTTGCTGGAATTGGAATCTCATGAACAGATGTATCAAAAGTCAAAAAATATTTCAGACTGGCTCGATTACCTGAAGCGTTTTAACGGCACAAAGCCCGAAGGAGAACTTAAAACTCTCTGGGATTGGCAGGCGGCTCAGGAATCAGTCAAAAAGCAATTTCCTGCCGTTATTCAATCTCTTGAGAAAAAAATAAATTCGTTTGAACTGACCAAAGAAAAACAAGTCCAGTGGGGCGGTCTCCGTCAGTCACGGATGACGGGGTGTTTGGATGAGCGCGCCTACATCGCGGGAATGAAAGAACTTTTGGGTTCCGATAATTTAAGTCGCGAAGAAACAACGTTAGATGTCTCGCTTCCTGCGCTTAGCGTTCACATGCTCTCGGATTTGGAAACGTTCGTTGATGGACTGAAAGATCGAATGGCGGTGACGGAATCCGCGAAAGATTTACTCCGTCAGTCACGGAAGCTTTCTCTCGAAAAATCGGCATTGAATCTTGAATTGACCCGCTCACAATATCAGGAAATCGAAAACGAGCATATTCAAATTCCCGCCGAAATCAAAAATTATTATGAGCTTGCCATCAAACGTGAGAAAGCTTTTGTTGGAAAAATTAACGAAGCGATACGGACGGGAAAAACACGCCAGGTTGTGCATGTCGGCGGATTTCACACAAAAGGACTTACGGATGAGCTTTCCCGCAATCAAGTGACCGTTCGGGTGATTCAGCCCAAATTTGAATTGTCCCAGAAAAGTCCGAGTTATGAATCGCGGATGAAAGCGTTCTACGCAACGATCGCGACACTCAAAGAACCGTCAGAACTGGGTATCGCGGTTTTGCGTGACCAAACCGAATCGGGTTTCATTGCGGCAGTTGAGGGAAAAACAGATCCCACCGGTTGGGCCTATTCGCTGATTCACCGGGCCACGCAAAATCGTCCGGTAAGTCGCGAGGATTTGCTCGCCCTCGTCCTCGAAATCGCAAATTGGAAAAAAATTGGGGAGATGAAACAGGCGATAGAAGAATTCCGGAAAAATGAAGTTGTCGAAAAACCTGTCGCTCAAGTTCCTGCCAGACCATCTGTCGCCCAGGCAAAATCGATGGGGGGAGAAAAGAAAACGATATTTGAAAAAATCTCAGATGGGTTGTGGAAAATCCAGTACAAGGCGGTAAATTTATTGGCGGATTTCACGAAATTTTATAGGACTTGGCGTTTTTGGCTATCGATTTATTTAGGAGCATTTCAGTCTTATCTAAAATTGATTTGGGCTATAAAATTTAATAATATCATTCCGTGGACACGTCTTTATATTGCTCTTTGGGAAAAACCAACAGAAGATGATTGGATTCAGAAAAATAAAGAAGAAGTTTCTCTTCATTTATTATCGCCGGTTTTATTTTTTGTGATTCAACAAATTAAGAACGGGAAATCAAATCCAGAGATTTTAAATGTGGATCCCGGAAAATTTTTTATTCGTTCTGATTTTAAAGTATCTTTTTATCTTTTGGCGGGCATCGACCCTGTTATGAATAAAACAGATCTCGAGCAGGTTGTTGAGAGGATTGCGCGGGCGTTTCAGAAAGTACAGAAAATCCCGGAACGATTTCAGATGATTGTGCCTATTTACTATTTAATGAAGATTGGACCAGAGTCTGACCGTTTTTATATCCGCCGTCATAAAACTCCCGAAATATTAGGTGTGCTTGAAACTCTGGGACAAATCCGCAATGACGGCTCTGTGGTTGATGTCCAGGATGTCAGCGCTAAATTAGTACAGATGACGAAGAATTGGAAAGGGGAGTCTGAACGAGAAGATGCCTCCGCTCTTAATCCCTTTCCCGCCAAAGGTTCCGAAGAAGACTGGCTTGCGCGCATTGCACCTGAGGCTCCGGTCACGGGCGCATCGCTGGGGATGAAGAAAAGGTATGAAGCCTCTGAATTATCTCGTGAACTTGGAATGAACTGGAAAAATTTTAAGACACAATATCCAAAGTTGGCGCGAATTCTGGTTTTGGAGCCAGTAGCTTACTCAGCCCTTGAAACTTTGATGAGATTTGGTGACGAACCTGTTCGTGAACGATTTGCCAAATGGAGTTCGTTGCTTGTGCATATTTCGGAAAAAGCGGGGAGGGAATATTTTACATATATGCAGCTTAACAAATTAATACAATCAGCGCAGTTGGGTGAAGTGGACGAAAGTCTGATTGACAAAGATTTTCTTTGGTTCATTACAGAGAAAGTGGAAGATAATTCTGATCATGCTTATGATGGGCTTCGAGGATTAGGAAGTCTAGTGAAGTCGGGTAAGGCAGATGCAAGTCTGGCAGACAAGGAATTTCTTAAGTTTATTGCGGAAAAATCGGGAAGAAAAACTGGTGCTGCCTTTGTGCGGCTTCAAGGATTAGGAAGTCTAGTGAAGTCGGGTAAGGTAGATGCAAGTCTGATAGACAAGGAATTTCTCAAGCTTATTGCGAGTAAATCGGAAAAGGACACAGAGGATGCTTACTATTTACTTATGCTGTTTGCCGAAGTAGTGAATAAAGCTAAAGGCAAATTTAAAATTTCCGAGGTGATTCACGAATATGAAACTCTCGGTCAAACCCGAAACGATGGAAGCGTTGTGAGCTGGAAGGATGTCCACGTCAAACTCAATCAGCTGAAAAAAGACTGGACTGCCGAGCTCGAGCGCAAAAAATCCGCCCCGCCTGAAACTCCGGGCACTCCGGAACCAGACTGGCTTGCGCGCATTACACCTGAGGCTCCGGTCACGGGCGCATCGCTCGGTTTTCGCAATGTCTACGAACAGGCTGGACTCGAGAAAAAACTGGACGGACTTACTTACGAAGGTTTCATTCAGCAATACCCTAACCTCGTACACATTTTTAATACTCATCAGTCTGCGTATGCTGATTTTGAAATTTTGGCGAAGTTGAAAGGAAAGAAAGTGCTGGAGTCCCGTTTGTTTGAAGTGCTCTCCAAAGCACGGGGAGAGAATCGGCCTCAAATCTTCAGAGTTTTTTGGAATTTTTTAAACGCGACCCACGATCCTCGAATTGTGGATCTCTCACTGCTTGAAGGGAT
This sequence comes from Candidatus Omnitrophota bacterium, assembly GCA_016214265.1. GTDB lineage: Bacteria > Omnitrophota > Omnitrophia > Omnitrophales > JACROU01 > JACROU01. Next base: position 2,921 of record JACROU010000048.1, on the reverse strand, counting down.
CGCAAAAGCGGAAGCTCGGGATGCCGGAGAGGCTTTTTCTTCACTGAAGCGCCTCAAAGAAGCTGTGGAGGAGGGACAAGTAGACGCTCAGATTCTGAATCACGAATTTTTATTGCGAATCGCCCGGGAAAGCGGAGTTCATACGGTATCCGCATATCTGCTTCTTTTGGGTTTGGATTGGAAAAAATTGGAAGAAGAAAGAACTCTAGATCAAAGTAAAATTGTCGAAGTGATTAAAAAAATGTCGGTTGTTCATAGGTTGTCAGGGCGGACAGTCTTTAGCTTAATCAACGATTTGTATCTGCTCGGAAATGAATCCGGAAAATCCATTTTAATTTCGGAACACAGAACGCCGGAAATTTTGGGCGTGCTTGAAACTTTGGGTCAGCGGCGCAACGATGGATCCGTGGTGATGTTTGAAGATGTGGCCGCCAAACTTAAACATATGAAGGAAGATTGGAAACGTGAAGTCGCTCGGAGGATGGAAAAGCCTGCTCCACCGGCAGAACAGGACTGGCTTGCCCGCGAAAGAGCTGCTGGCGCCTCGCTCGGCATTCAAGACGAGGTGTACGAAGAGGCGAATCGGTACTTTAATGAAACAGGAAGAAACGATATGTTTCCCAAAAGGTTTTATTACATGAGGCTTTTCAAGGAAATGAAGACTCTCATTTCAGAAGTCCAGAAGGGCGATATTCACCCTTCGGTTTTTGGTCTCCACCTCGCGGAAATCACGAGGGAAGGAGACGGACTGTTGGAATTTATTCTTGTGCTCGGCATTAAGCCTGGAATGAATGAGAAGGAAACTCGTGATGAGTTGGAACGCATTCGCCGCGCTGCCGCGAAACTTCCGGAACCGTTTGTAGGGAATTTCAACGGCCATTATCGCAATGAAACAATATTTTTTGAAGATGAAGAAGAGAATCGTGTTTGGCAGAACCTTGCTCAGCAGGTTGCGAATTTGTTAAAGCTCCGGCTTAATTTAGAATCGCGGGCTCGATTTTTTGTCGAAAAACACCGGAGTTCCGAAATTCTCGATATTCTCGAAACGCTTGGCCAACCCCGCAATGATGGTTCCGTGGTTAACGCTCAAGACCTGATCGAAAAATTTAAACAGCTCGAGAAAGACTGGAAAGCTGAAATCGATCGGGAAAAAGCTGTCCTGCCGGAAGAGCCTGGCCCCGACTGGCTTGCGCGGGTGCCTGTCATCCTGAGCGAAGCGAAGGATCTGCATTTAGAAAATGAAAAGCAGATTCTTCGCACCTCTTCGGGTGCTCAGAATGACAAAAAAGTCACGGGCGCATCGCTGGGGGCGAAGGAGCGGTACGAGGAAGCGAAGCTCACGGAGAAATTTGGGAAGTGGACGGATTTTGCGAAAAAGAATCCGAAGCTGAAAACGGCGATGGAGGCCAATCAGGACATAGCCGACTGCTTTTTTGTTTTGGTTAAACATTTCAATTTAACACCAAGCGATCTGGAGCCTGTGCAGATTCTTTTGGCGGATCCCTCGCGCGCACCGCCAGTTTTGAAAGCGTTGAAAGAATTTGTGGAATCGCCAATCGTCAATACGAATTTCAAAAACCTTGCCTTTATTCATCAAATCATAAAACTCTCTGGGGCGGAATTTCCAGAAGTCCTTGCGGCATTCACCTCGCTCAAACGTTATCCGCAGATTTCAGAATCTGTCGAGAAAATTCTTATTCAATACGCGAAAAGCGAGCTCAAGTCCGGTTTTGAAGCTGATTTCAAAAAAACAGGCGATATTCCCGTTTCCAAAATTAATAATTTATATGCCATTCAAGCGTTGCTTCATCGCGTGCTCAATCCCAAGGAAATTACGGATAAAGAAGCGCGCCGCCTCTTTGAGGAAATGAAAATCGCCGTCGACATCCGCTGGCATTTCAGCATGGCCACGGTTAATCGCGTGAGTGACGAGTTCTGCCAGTTCCTTCGTAAATACGTGATCGGTGGAAAGCTTGAACTTCTCGAGGTGCTGATCGACATTCCTCAGAATCAGCCCGTCTATAAAATCCTCGATCAGTGGGTGGCAGACGCCCAGCAGAAATATGGAAAGCCAGATAATATTTTAGCCATGCGCGATGCCCTGCGCGTTCTCATGTTGACTCAAAAAATCGAAAACGTCAAAGATGCGATGAGTGAATTTGACCGCTTCATTGCGGACATCCTTAAGCCGGAATACTCAAAATATCTGGATGAGGGTGGGATGGAGGCGTTTCGGGCTTTGTCTTACATTTACTTCTACTCCGGTTCGGAGAATTTGAAGTACATTCTGACTAAAGGCATCGATCAGCTCAAAAAAAACCTCGGATTTCCGGACGGTTCCGAAACTCAGATTCTGATCGCGCTGGGGGATATTGCCAAATCTGTTTACGGCACGGGGACAGCTCTTCCGGATATGTTCAAGTTGCTCGCGAAAAATTACAAAGAATTCATTAATAAAGATCTCGATCGTTTCCGCTCCCTTGGAGAAATTCTGGGTTACGCAGGAGTGAATGATTTCAAACGCCTTGAAGAACCGTTGAGAAAAATTATGGAATATATGGGTATCAAACAGGAGGATAAAGCCTTTTCAACCTTGCTTGCGCTCGTCGCCAAAATCGCGCGTACGGGGCGTGACGGAACCAGTGCGCTCTTGGATGAAGCCATCGAACTTTATAAACCGTTTATCGCGAAGGGAAATCTTGATGATCTGAACAAAGTGCTGAATGTGTTCCGCTATTTCTCTCAAATTGCGAATTTCCACAAGGAATACGAAGCGATGGTTCTTTCCGGAGAGATTGGAAAGGAAAATAACGAAACGCTTTTCGTGAGTTTGCGCGACATGAAAAAAACGCTGGCCATTATCGAGCGCGATTACAAAAAAGGGATGCCGATTGAGGATGCAGTCTCCAACGCGGTCAGGC
>JACROU010000043.1 GCA_016214265.1 Candidatus Omnitrophota bacterium | reverse complement strand
TTTCGGGAATCGGGGTTGGTGAACTCAAAGATGCGATCGTGAACGAGCGATTGGAAATTCTGACAGCCATATCAGGCATCGGACGAAAAACCGCCGAGCGTATGATTGTTGAATTGCGCGAGAAAATGGTGTTGGACGAGAAATTCAAAAAGAAAAAATCCACGGGCGGCGGCGGTGCGGAGGAAGAATCCTCAGAAATGTTTGCGACCGGACTTTCCGCCTTGACCCAGTTGGGATACAAACGGCAGGAAGCGGCCGACGTTATTCGCAAGGTGATTTCGAAAAAAGGACAAAAAATTTCGGTTGAAGAATTGGTGCGCGAGTCACTCAAAACTATTTGATAACGAGGCGCAATCATGGACGACGAAAGAATATTCTCGAGTAATCTCAAAGAAGAAGACCTGGAATTCGACTCCAGCTTGAGGCCAAGCCAATTGGGCGAATTTACCGGCCAGTCTAAAATTAAAGAAAACCTTTCCGTATTTATTGAAGCCGCGCAAAAACGCCGTGAGCCGCTGGACCATGTTCTTTTCTTTGGTCCTCCGGGGCTCGGGAAAACCACACTGGCGCATATCATCGCTAAAGAAATGGGAGCGAATATCAAAACTTCGTCCGGGCCCGTGCTGGCGCGCGCCGGTGATTTGGCTGGGCTGTTGACCAATTTGGAAGAGGGCGATGTTCTTTTCATCGATGAGATTCACCGCCTGAGCCCCGTGGTCGAAGAATATCTGTACCCTGCGATGGAAGACTATTACATGGATATCGTGATCGACAAGGGGCCGAGCGCACGTTCTGTCAAAATTGATCTTCCAAAATTTACGTTGATTGGTGCCACAACGCGCACGGGATTGCTCACGTCGCCGCTTCGCGCACGGTTTGGTATTGTGGAGCGCCTCAATTATTACGAACCGGAGGATCTGTTTGAAATTATCCGCCGCTCGGCGAAAATTTTGAATATCGAAATTGATCAGGAAGGCGGAAAAGAAATTGCCCGCCGTTCCCGTGGAACCCCGCGTGTGGCGAACCGGTTGTTGAAACGCGTTCGCGATTACGCGCAGGTGCGGGCTCAGGGCGTAATCACCAAAGACGTGGCCAATAAAGCGCTCGTCATGCTTGAGGTCGATGGCGCCGGGCTGGATGTGATGGATAAACGGATTTTGAGTTACATTATTAACGAGTTTGAAGGCGGTCCGGTCGGGGTCAACACACTTTCTGTTGCGGTTGGAGAAGAGTCTGACACGCTGGAGGAAATTTACGAGCCGTATCTGATTCAAAAAGGATTTTTGAAACGGACAGCGTCCGGTCGCGTAGCTACGAAATTGGCTTACGAGCATTTGGGAAAAAAGCCGAATAAAACGCAAGGTGATTTGCTGTGAATTTTGTAATGCTTCTGTGGAAACCTATTCTTGAAGTCATCATCATTTGGTGGGTGATTTATGCGCTGTTCCGCCTGATTCAGGGCACACGAGCGGTGCAGGTGCTGATGGGCGTTATTTTCTTTGCGCTCATGTTTCAGCTGACCCGGCTGATGGGACTTCAGACCATTAATTGGGTGATGGGAAAATTGCTCGCCATCGGTGTGATCGCGCTGTTGATTATTTTCCAGCCCGAATTGCGTCGGGCACTCGCCCGAGTCGGACAAAACACCATGCTCCGGTCGTTTTTGAAAGAGGGCGGAATTTTGGATGAAGTGGTTCGGGCCTGTGAGGTGATGTCGAAGAAAAAAGTCGGGGCTTTGATTGCGGTCGAAAGAGAAGTTGGACTAAAAAATTATGTGGAAAGTGGTATTGCCATTGACGCGCAAGTGACCTCGGAGCTTCTGCTTTCCATTTTCTTCCCGAAATCTCCTCTGCATGACGGAGGCGTGATTATTGTCGGCGATCGCATCGCCTCCTCGGGATCGCTGTTTCCGCTCACACAAAACGTGAACATCTCGAAATCGCTGGGCACCCGCCACCGCGCTGCTATCGGACTGACGGAGGAAACGGACGCAGTTTCGATTGTTGTTTCCGAAGAAACCGGAGGTATTTCTGTTTCGGTTTACGGCAAGTTGACGCGCGATTTGGATGGCGAAGGTCTGAAGCGCGTGCTGAAAGGTTTGTTCAAGTCAAAAGGAAAAGAAAAATTTTCGTTCACGGGACTTTGGAGAGGATTTAAAAATGAAGGCGAAGTGGCTGACAGACAATCTGGGACTTAAAGTTGTCTCTCTGATTCTTGCCGTGATCATCTGGTTTTACGCGGCGGGTGAAGGACAGGATCAGATTACGCTTCGGGTTCCGCTTCAGGTGGAGGCCTCTAAGGTTGAGACGACCGTTGTGAAAGGTGCGCAACAGACTCTGCGCGTTGTGTTTCAGGCGCCCCGGAATATGATCAACATTCTTTCTTCGCGGGATGTCACGGCCTATCACAAAATCGAGCCAGGTGTTCCTCTCGGGGAGTACAGTTTTAAAGTGAGTCCGGAAGATTTGAAACTGCCTCCGGGCGATATTAAAATTCAGGAAATTTACCCACCTGCTGTGGCCGTGACGCTGGATGAGGTTGTATTCAAACGCCTCAAAGTGAAACCCAATGTGCAGGGAGAACCGGCAGTCGGGTTTTCTTTGAACGAATCTGAAATTCTTGTGGATCCCAACGCGATGCTGGTGCGTGGTCCTAAAATGCGTCTTGAAAAAATAGAGACCATTGATACGGAGCCCATCGATGTGGTTGGCCGTATCCGTTCGTTTCGTAGAAAAGTGAAATTAGCGTTCAATGCTGATATTCGTCCTGTGAGCACGGATAATGTG
>JACROU010000044.1:95333-113646 GCA_016214265.1 Candidatus Omnitrophota bacterium | reverse complement strand
GGGCGTGGCGAAAGCAGCGCTCGAGGCCAGCATCCGTTATTTGGCCTATGACCTCGGCCCTCAAAACATTCGCGTCAACGGAATTTCCGCCGGCCCCATCAACACACTGGCCGCGCGCGGTATTGCGGGATTTACCAAAATGCTTGAAGTTGTTCGCGACAAAGCGCCTCTCAAAAGAAATACCGAAGCCGCGGAAGTGGGCGACACCGCCCTTTTCCTTGCCAGCGATCTTTCGCGCGGAGTCACGGGCAATATTCTTTACGTCGATTCCGGTTATTTCATTATGGGAATGTGATAGAAATGAAAAGAGGCTAGCATGGATAATCGAAGCGCAAATGTACTCATCATTGAAAACGAGCCTTCTGTGGCTGGATTTTTGATGGAATATTTAAAGCGGGCTCAGAACTTCAACTTCAAAGCATCTTGGCGTTCAAGTCTGGCAGAAGGCTTAAACCATTTTAAAAACAATCCCGTCGACATTGTTGTTCTTGACTTGGGCTTACCCGATTCAGATGGCTACGAAACTTTTGAGAAAATTCGCAAGCAGCAACCCAATGTTCCCATCGTCATTATCTCCGGAATTCATGATGAAGAAATGGCCATCAAAACTATTGAGAATGGCGCCCAAGATTATCTGGTAAAAGGACAGCTGGATTTGGATTCGCTTTCCCGGACACTTCGCTACTCGATAGTTCGTTTTCGTGCCCGAAAAAAATAAGTCCGCCTGCCAAAAACTATCACAAATTGTTCTTCAGAAACTGAATGATTCTCGCGGCAGCTTTGCCATCGCCATAAGGATTCTTTTTTCTTTTCAATCTTTCAAATAAACGCGTGTCGGCGATACATTTTTTTGCTTCGTTAAAAATCCGGTCGGGGTTCTGACCGACAATCCTGCTAAATCCGGCCCGAACTCCCTCCGGGCGTTCCGTAACATTGCGTAATACCAAAACAGGTTTATGAAAGGAGGGGGCCTCTTCCTGAATGCCGCCAGAGTCCGTTAAAATCAGACTGGCCTTCTCCATCAAATAAACCAGCTCGTCATACGCCAAAGGTTTTGGCAAATGAATGTTAGGAAAACCGGATAACATCTTTAGCACCGGACCTTCCACATTGGGATTAAGATGAACAGGATAATAAATTTCTACTGCCGGGATATTCTTCGCAATCCTCAGAATGCCTTCACAAATTCCCCGAAGCGGTTGGCCAAAACTTTCGCGCCGGTGTGCCGTGACGAGAATAATTTTTTTATCTATGGGCAATTTTAGAGGCGGATATTCACGTTTTGATAATATTTTTTTCATCCATAACAGCGCGTCGATGCCGGTATTGCCGGTGACGATAATCTTTTTACGCGGGACCCGTTCTTCTATTAAACGGCGGTATCCAACTTCAGTTGGCGCAAAATGAAAATCCGCGAGTTGTGTAATTAAGCGCCGGTTAATTTCTTCGGGAAAAGGCTGATATTTGTTGTCCGTGCGCAGTCCCGCTTCAATATGTCCGACAGGAATTTTCCGATAGAATGCGGATAATGCCGTCAGAAATGCCGTGGTGGTATCTCCTTGAACCAAGAGGCAGTCCGGTTTGATTTTTAAGAGCATGTCATCCATGCGGGCAATAATTTTCTCGCTAAGAGCTGACAATGTTTGGTTGGGGGTCATGAGGTTTAAATCATAATCAGGCTTAAAACGGAAGAGCCGCATCACCTGGTCCACCATTTCTCGATGCTGGCCAGTGAGCAGAATCACGGATTGAAAGTACGGATGACGTTTAAGTTCAAAAGCCAATGACGCCAATTTCAAGGCTTCGGGCCGAGTGCCCAGGCAAAGAAGGATTTTTTTCTTCTTCATTCAAAATCCGTTCGTTAAAACTTGTAACTGATATAACTTGATGCGCTGATATCTTCGATATCCCGGTTATCGCGGCTGTAAGTCATGCCACCGATCAGATTCATCCGCCGGGTGAGTGCAATACTCGTACTGCCGTAGAGCGTTAAAATATTTCTCCCCTGACTGTTCACGTCGTAAGAAGTTCCCGTGGTCAGCACTACCGAGTTAAAAAAGCTCCAGTATTTTTCCAGAGAAAAACTGTTCGTCAGAAGCAATAATTTCCCCTGAGTGTGCTTGATCGTCACATAATATGGATTCACCTTCTCGGCAATATCGTTAGTCAGCCGGTAGCCCATCAGCAAATCATATTTCTCAAGAAAGTAACGGCTGATCGCGAATCCCTGTGCATTAGCCTTATTCTTGTCCCAATAAGTATTGAACCGGTGAAACATGTCGACCTGCCAGCGATCTTTGGGTTTCCAGGAAAAGGTGTTGCCCAGGTACCAGCGCGGCTCCACCTTGGGCTGGCGCTTCACAAGCGGTTCCCATTTCCAGTCAACACGATGCCATAAATTATCCAGAATCCGGGTCTGCGCGCCAACGCCGTAGTTATAACTGACCCGTTTGATCGTGTCGTCATCCCGGGTGGCAAATGAAAAAATCAGGCGCATAATTGTCAGAACGGGATGGGAATATTCGATCGTATTGTAAAGGGATTCCGCAATGGTTCTGTTCGGCACGCCTTCATCCGCCCCCTGACGATTTCTTTCCGCATAGTAGAGAAAGGAATGAGAGAGCGTGGGGGCATAAATGGTTGAAATACTCGATAAGCGGGCGCTCAGCTGCCGCTCCGCTTGCGGATTAGAAGCGATTACCTCCGAGTAAACTCTTTTTGCGGAGATATATCGTTGATCAAAAAAATAGGCGTCTCCCAAGGCCTGCAAAACTTCCGGATCGTTCGGATTCATTTTGAATAAGTGCTCATAAATTTTCGCGGCATTCTTCCAATCATTCTTTTCCATATAAACTTTCGCCAATTCCTGTTCCGCTTTGAGATTGGAGGGGTCCAGCTTGAGAATTTGTTTGTAAAGATCTATCGACTCCGGCAAATGTTTGGACCATGACAACACTTCTGCTTTATCAAACATCGTATCAATATCGGTAGGATTCTCGGTAAGAATCTGGTCATAAATGGCGACGGCCTGATCCCACTTCTGATCCCAGCTGACATATTTTGCCAGTTCTTTTTTGCCTTCGTTGAAGGTGGGATCTTCCATTAAAATTTTTTTCAGTTCTTCGATGGCGCGGTTTCTGTCTTTGGCGTAATCCTCGATGGTGCGAACCCAGGCAAGGCGGATGTTGGGATCATAGGGACGAATAAACAACGCCTGGTCAAAGAGTTCTTTGGCCTTTGTGAAATCCTTCTTCTTGGCGTAGGCATCTCCTGTTTCCTTCAAAAGAAAGGGGTTGCCCGGATAGCGGCGAAGCAACTCTTCATACTGCTCGATCGCTAAATCTAAAGTTTTGAGTTCATTATACGAGCGGGCGTCTTTGAGAATTTGCCGAGATTCGTCCCCCAAAGACTGCATAGCAGGATCTTCCGGTTCATCGTTTTGCCTGGCATATATATCCGCCTGCATTCCTCCCGCGGCAAAAGCAAGAAGCACAAGGCAGGCCAAAGATTTCTTAAAACAAAACATCAAGGTTCCTCAAACGGATCTCGAAAACCGTATTTATTTCGCCGGTAAAGCAAAAATGCCAAGGCCCCGGCAGTAGTCAGCACAATCAATAACCAAAGGAAAAGTTGCAGCGGAAGTTTCTTCTGTTTTCCTTCGGTTTTGCCTTTTTTGGATTTCTCATAAGAGTACCATTGATCTTTATCATTCACCAAAACAATATTTCCCTCCCACTCAGACAACACCGCACGCTTGAGAAGATTTTGTGTGGCGAGTTTCAATAGAGAATCATTTGCGGCCATTACTGTCATCATGCTGTTCTTGGGATTCCAGAAGGAACGCGATAGTTCAATCACAGCAACATTGCTCAAAAACTCCGGCAAAATTTTCATAACAGCTTGCCTGGGCTGTCCTGTATCCGGATCCAGAGGCAATGGCAAGCGGGAGTTAGCTTTCGCAAGCAAAGTGTTGTTTTTCAAACTTCCTATCATCACCAAATCAAACGTCGTGAGATCTTTTTCGGTAATTTCGGAAGCCTTCAAAATTTCAAATTGTAGTTTTACATTGTACGGCATTAACGATGAAAATAAATAGACCATGTCAAAAGCGCAATTGTAATCCTTCACGGTGGGTTTATCCGGAATTACGATTTTGATAAAATCTAATCCGCTCTCACCATAAAAAGTCGCGGGGAAATTCTGAAACCCGGTATCTGCAGCCAACTTATGCGGCAAGCTAAAAGAAGATTGGTCATTAATAATAATCCAGGCACGGTCGTAGTACCGGCTTTCACAATCTGTCTGATTAACATCCAAATAAACACGAACCGTCACATAAAACGCCTTCTCATTCAACAACTCATCTGGAATTTGAAAATGCCAACGTGCATGACCTCCCCCGCCAGATAATTTGATACTTTCGATGGGCTTGTCATTGATGAGCACGGTCATGATTGATTTTTCAGGATTCAACAGAGGAGAATAGCTTGCATCAATAGACAGAGCAGCTCCATGTTGCAATTGCCAATGTGGAGGTATTTGATACTCAAAATTCGCGGTACTTTCGTAAGTTCCGGCAAGCTTGGTATTGAAATATCCCAAATCCGAGAAGGAAGGGTTATTTATATCCGCAACAGATTTTCTTTGTGGCAAATCTTGACTTGTATCGACAATCGCGTATGCCCCTTCGATTTTTTGAACGAGCATGGGAAATGTCAAAACCTCTGCGGATTTAAACAGAGTTTTCTCAACTTTTCCGGAAACAATAACGGCTACCCGCTCATCTTTAAAGGGAGATTTGATCATGGCGATAATCCCTTTTTCCTGGTCCAATTTATTTAGAATATCCACAGGCACACGGGATTTAAGCTCTCTTACAAACGGATTCCTGTTCAAATCTCCGATAGAAATAATATTGGAATTTTTAAGGACAGCATCTGGCGAAGCCTCGCTCATAAATGTTTGAATAGACACGTACATAAAGGGATCTAAATAGCCAAAGTACTGCACCAGAATAATTGCGGCCTTCAATTCCTCGGTTGTTGGGTTCTGCGGCAAGGCAATGACTAGCTGTGACTTCCGTTTTTCAAATCGCTCCATTTTCAAAAATGGATCCGGAAAAAGATTGAGGCTTTCAATCGACCGATTTTGATAAGTCAGTTCGAGAGTAGAATCTCTGTGAATCACAGACCAAGCAGCCGGGTTATCAAGATCTTTGCAGGGATTGGTGAGATCTTGAATATTATAAAATTGAAAGCTGATAGAGTTCTGCCCTCCCTTCAGCACGGATCTTGGCACTATCACTTCAACCGGTTTTTTCCGAGACTTATCCTTGAGCATATTCATGCTATAAAGAGGCTGATCATTCATACTGACCGTCAACGTGGATGTGGGTGAGAGTGTATTCGAATAACTGAGATAGAAAACTAATTTGGGATCGCCAATAATTTGAATATCTTTTGGAATTAATATCCAGCCTGTGTGCTCATTGAATAATCCTTTTCCGACATAATCCTGATCTCCGGTGATACTTAAATTGATTGTCCGGGGCACACCAGTAGCCTTAAAAGCCTTCAAAAGCTCATCTTCCCTCTGCTTACCTAAGCCGTCCTTTTGCGGAGGCGCGGAAGCAAGTTCCAGAAAGATTATCCCCAACGCAATAACAGCTAAAAATATTTTTCTTCTCATCACGGCTTCAACCTTACGCGAGGTGTTTTGACCCAAAAAGTCTTGTCGGTTTTTTGAACAAAATTTTTGTACATACTTTTGAAATTCAAATAAATCCAAAATTGACAGTACGTGAAGTACATCAAAAACGCCAATCCCATGCTTTGAATGGTGCTCTCAGATGTTTCTTCAAAACTGGTGGTAATCGCCATCGAAATCACAAAAATAAGAAGCGCGAATATCCAAGTCAGAAAAAGCGGCCCCGAAACTTCAATATGGGCAATATTCAACAAGCCAAAAATAAAGATCAGATCGGACATAACAATTGTAACAAAAAGACTCGAATAAACAGTAAACATATAAAGAATCTGGCGGATGTTTTTCATCCTCAGCCGGGACCAATGCATATACTTTTTGACGATGTACTGATTGCCCATCAGCCACCTGAGCCGCTGCCGCTGCCATACTCCCCAGGATTCCGGCTCTTGTTCCCACGTAATTGCGAATGGATTAAAACTGACGTAATTTCCCATCTGCAAAATCCGAAGCGTCAATTCCGTATCTTCCGTCAGCGCCTGCTCGTCCCAGCCACCGATTTCGTTTAATATTTTTTTGCGAATAACGAAATTTGTTCCTGGAATCATTGTGATTTTGTTGCGATACCAACGTCCGGCCTGAACCATCCATTGATGCGAGATAAATTCCAGGTTGATAAATTTTGTCAGCAAATTCTTTTTTCTGTTCTGGGTCCGCACCTTGCCGCAAACAACCGAGATTTTAGGATCTGACATCAATTCGGCGACAAGATATTTCAGCGCATTCGGCTCAGGATTATTATCCGCGTCATAAATACAGATAATGTCTCCTTTCGACATCTTCGTCGCCCGGTTCAGCGCAAACGCCTTTCCCTTTCTTCCCTGCCCTTTCGGCACATGAATCGGTTTGACACGGCGATATTCTTTCGCGTAACGATCCAGTATTTTCGCCGTCCCGTCAGTCGACTCATCATCAATAACGAAAATTTCCAGTTTATCAGCGGGATAATCCAGATCCAGCATCGAATCCAGCGTGGACTCTATCACGGCCTCCTCGTTGTGTGCAGGAATCAGAATGCTGACGAAAGGGTATTCTTTGAAATTGTGCAAATTTTTTTCCAGACGCTGACGGCAGACGAGAAAAAAGCGATAAGCCATAATCACCAGGAATGCCTGGTACAGAATAATTATCCACATATTCACCAGGCAGAATAAGAACAGGGAATCCAGATAGACATTTTTAAACATAACGCAGCATTACTCTTTCTTTTTTCTGAAGTGGCTTTTATGGTAGGAAATGCGGGTCCAGAAAACACGCAAAACAACAAACAAAAAATACACGGTGAATCCAAAGAGACACCACACCACCCATCGCTGCATCGTCTCAACTTGAGAAGACGTTTTGCCAATGACAAAAGCAACAAAAATCTGTTTCAATATGGTAACGGGTCCAGGCTTGTGCTTCATAAATTTAATAACAAACAAACTTTTCGGATCTGACGGAACTTCTAAAACAGCGTCACCCGTACCTATCTCCTTGGACCATTTTTCCACGAATGTCCTGTAGTGATAATCCAATAAATAGGTATTCAAATACTCATGATCCAATTTAACTTTGAGCATATGAGGATCAACCCCCAAAAGACTAAGCCTTGACGTCGATCGGATCTCACTCAGATTTGAGATGCCCGATAGAATGACCATATTTTCACTGCTGACAACACCAGGAATATCCCGCAAATCCAACGGCGAATATCCCAGCTGTTCCAATCCGGAAACCACTTCCATCATATATTTGGGTTTGTAATAAGGATGGAAAAAGAATCCAACGACCGAATCCCGAACAATTTTGTAGATTTCAGCCTTCTCGAGCTTTTTTTCAACAGTTTCCCCCTCCTCCAAATTAATGTACCCCAAATTCTCAGGGATAATCGTCTGGCCATAAATATCTCGGTTAATAATGTAAGGGAAATTTTGTGTTGCCTTGTAGGTTTTCTTGGATATTTGTCGGTCTTCAACAGCAATCGAAAAATATTGAGAGAAAATTTGATAAGCTTCTTTGGAAGCAGCATAGTGAGGCGTCTCCCACGCAAGCGGATAAAGTCCCAGACGAACTAATTCTTGAATTCCTTTTTTCAATTTATCGTGAATTGTCCTTTCGGTGTATTCGTCAATAGGACGATCGTGAGGCACATCCCAGAATTCATGCCCCTCGCCGGATTCATTCCTCCATGCATGTGTGTATCCATGCATCAAAATACTGCCCCCTTTAGATTCGCAATCCTTTAAGACTTGAACCAAATGCGGCTTATCTTTCAAATAAACCATTTTGTGACCAGGTTTAAAATAGATCGGAATCACCGCCATCATGAATGGAATATTTTTTTTCACAAGCTCAGTGCCAATATTTCTGAGCTTTGAAGGATCGCGAAGCGGGTGGATATCCTCAATCCGTATAAAATAGTTGCGGTTTACTTCATGCTGAATATCCAGAACATCGTGCAGCAAATCCGCAAAAACAAGGTAGTTGATGTCATAAAAAGAAAGATCGGGGAAAAACCAGAGATTACTGGAATTCACGCAAAATGGCGCGATACCGCTTTTGCTTGCCAAATATCCATAAGTTGTTGTTTTATTCCAATCTTTAACTTGAATGATTGGAACTTCCTCGACATCTTTTCGAGGATAAAGTTTTTCATTATAAAATAAATTTCTAAATCCACCGCGCTCCGGTTGGACTTGAAATCCATAAGTGGTTTCATATTTTTTGAGGAATTGGTTGATATTCTCCCGAATCCACGTGACGGTAACTTTGGGATTCTTAGGAATATCTTCCATGAAAGCCTGAGAAATATTGGGGTGGGCTTTCCAACCCAAATAAAAAACATAGCCATAATTCTTCATCATCCCGGGATAATATTTGTCGATGGGAGCTGAGGCGATATCCGCATTAAAATGCCCCAGCAGATTTGACAACAGAATCACCTCGGCGGGAACTTCCTCAATTTCGGCGGCCTCTTTTTTGAGAAGCTTCGAATAACTTAATGAGGTTTGAGTTAACGGATTTTGCTGTGGCAACAAAATCGGGCGATCCTGAGCCTTTACCGAAATATTCGGAAGCGCAAGATGATAAAGAATGAGCACTTTGGGATTAGTGCTATCGGCAACTGCGGAACTTTGGAAATAGCAAAATGACAGAACAAAAGTAACTGCAAAATATTTGATGCAGTGAATAACTTTGTTCACTTTTTATTATCCGTTCTTACTTTTTTTGCGGTCACTTTCAAATTCGCTTTAGCGGCCTTCGATAATTCTTCAGCTGTTTTTCCATCTTCTGGAAACATCGCAAGACCATATTTGAGCTGAATATGCGGTTTAATCGACCTGCCTCGATATTCCATTTCAACCCGCGCTAACCGCTCTTCGATTCTTTCTAAAGTCCTGGTGGAATTCTCACGACTAGTGTCTGGCAAAATCAGCGCAAGCAACGATTCGTCTAAGAGAGCCTTTTTATCGATATCCCGAGTGGTATGGCAAAGCACTTCGGAAACTTTTTTGGTTGCTTCACTGACCGCATCCAGACCAAATATTTTTTCAAGTGCTTCAACATTGCCGATTTCTAGGACAAACAGGGCAAATTGAGACAGCGCCCGTTTGGCTCTGGAGCATTCCTCTTTTAAACTCTGCTGAAATGTATTCTCGTTGCCCAGCATCCCCAGTTGTCCGGTCTTAATCAGACTTTCAATTTGTACCGAATACCGCTTGAATAACTTGTCGATAATCATCAGATAATTCCCCAGATACCCGCCAAGACCCGCGCCGACCGGAAACGAAAACATCCAGACAATTTCTTTCAAGCTGAGCTGATAGCGGGTTTTCGTCACATTAGTTTCGTAAAAATAGACAGCGCCCCAGAACAAAACCTCCAGCAAAGCGACAATGAGACCGGGTGTAATCCCAAAATAGGCTGAAATCATCAGGACGGTGTACAACCCTAACGTGTACAGATAATCTTCCGCAACCACTCGGTTGGAGAAAAACGAAAAAAAGGACATGGCCAGCGCGATAAACAAAATCGCGATAAAGGCCAGTTTTATTTTTTTTGCGATGGATTTAAACATTACTTTTTCTCATTTGTTTTGTACAAAACCTGATCCAATAGTGTTAAAAGGTGATCAAATGAATGCCCCCCATTTTCACATAGGGCCCCTTCCCAAAACCGGCTTTTTGGCACCATTCGCATCTGAGTCATGCGTTTCTCCAGCTGCCTGGCGAAATCGTAATACCCGGACATCATTGCCAACCTGTAAGCAAGCGCATACACAGCCACACTTTCGTAATTGACCAAAGGCGAACCCGTTGCCGGATCATACCTACCAAAAAGTCTACCATCTGAACGCCATTTGGACTGGAGCATGCTTAAAAACTTCTCAGCCCCGACGCCTCTTTCTTCCAAGTAAATAGCGCAGATAATCTGGTTAATTAAGTTCTTCTCCTTGTCAAAATATTGTTTCTTTTCCACATCATAATTGTCATAAAAAAACCCGTTCTCGCGTCTTCCGCCAAGCAGAAGAGTCATAGACTTATCATAAATTCTTTTCCAATCAGGATCGAGTTTTGAAAGCATGAACATGGTTTCCAGATCCAAATAAGACAGATCGACGACGTAAGGCTCCCTCTCTCCTTCAATGAAGGGGATATTTAAAAGATGATCTTGATACACCGCATTCTTTTCAATCGCCCGCGCCAGTTTTAACGCGAAATTCTGATATTCCGGAACATGCCAACGTTTTGACGCCTTCAATAAGGAATGGATAATTCTCAAATCATCAATGGGCGCGCTGTATGAATCCGGTTTGATTTCTTCCCCTTTGAGAATCTCGATTCTCCACGACAAAGTCCCGTTCGGGAGCAAAAAATCATTCTTTAAAATCTCAACTTGGTGGGCGAATTCCTCTTTGCGATTCAACACTTCCAGAATGTGCATCCATACCCCGATGGATTCGGATAAGGCTTCCCGGACATATTTGGGATTAAACGGAATTTTGGAAGCCCGGTAGGGATAAGTTTCCAACAGCCCTCGGGCATCTATTAACTGGTTCTGCACATAATCCATAGCCGCTTTGGTTTCGTCAGAGAACACCGGAGCGCGATGTTTGTAAGACAAGTAGGAAATCCCGACGAGCCCCAAAATGATTATGGAAAGAATACCGATTAATAAATATTTAAGCTTAGTCATAATCTGATAATCCCGGGATAAGTGACACACACACAGTGCTTTACATATCGGCATTTTGACATTTTTTTTGATGTTTGAAAGCGCTAACCAACGCAAGGTCTTCGGGTAAAGAGGGGCTATTCTACCGTCACGGACTTAGCAAGATTTCGGGGTTTATCCACCTCATTACCCTTGGCAACAGCAACATAGTAGGCAAGCAATTGAAGTGGGATCACCGTGAGAATTGGAGAAAATATTTCTAGAATTCGCGGAATTCCGACAAAAAAACGGGATTTCGCGATTAACCTTTGATCGTCTTCTGTTCCAATGGAAAAAACGATTCCTTTCCGCGCTGAAATCTCTTCGATATTGTTCATCATTTTTTCATACGTTTTAGACTGGGGAGCAATGCAAATAACGACAAGCTGGTCGTCAATCAACGCAATCGGCCCGTGCTTCATCTCACCAGCGGCGTAACCATGCGCGTGGGTGTAGGTAATTTCTTTGAATTTTAAAGCGCCTTCCAACGCTGTCGGAAAATTGATTCCCCGTCCCAAATAAATAAAATTGGGCTTATCTTTTAAAGACTCGGCATAACTTTTCACCGCCGCAGATTTTTTTTGAATAATTTGCAAACAATATTTCGGCAATTTCCTGGCTTGCGCCAGAAACGCCGAGGCATCTTTCTTTGAAATTTTATTCCTGATAATCCCCAAATAAATCGCAAGAAGCGCTAATACCATTAATTGTGCGGTGTAGGCTTTGGTCGAAGCCACTCCAATTTCAGGTCCCGCGTGGGTGTAAATGACAGCATCCGCTTCGCGCGCAAGTGAACTGCCTCGAACATTGACAATGGCCAACGTAAAAACTCCCTGCCGTTTGGCTTCATTCAAAGCCGCCAACGTATCCGCCGTTTCTCCCGATTGAGAAACAAGCAGAACCATATCCTTTCGGGTTAATTGCTGTTCAGAGTAACGAAATTCACTGGACACATCGACGGAAACAGGAATTCCAGTGCATGCGTCGAACATATATTTGCTTGCTAAACACGCATGATATGCGGTGCCGCAACTGACCGCTAAAATTCGTTCTATTTGCTTGAGTTTGTCCAGATCTTTGGGGCGCAGCTCATTCCAGATAATTTGAGTGTTTTTTATACGCTGTTTCAACGTTTTTTTGAGCACCTCGGGCTGCTCATGAATTTCTTTGAACATAAAATGCGGAGCATTTCCCTTTTGCGCCTGTTCCTGCGACCAGTCAATATGAACGGATTTTTTGTGAATGAGTCTCCCGGATTTCAAATTATAAATCCGCACATGATCTTTAAACACTTCCGCAAGTTCATCATCCCCGAGATAAATCACTCGATTTGTATACGGCAGAAAGGCGGTCGCGTCGCTGGCCACAAAATTTTCTCCCCGCCCCAGCCCAATCAGAAGCGGATTGGATCTTCGGAAAACAAACAGGCGATCTGGTTCGTCCAACCCCATGCCCACAAAAGCAAATTGGCCTTCCATGTGAAGGATGGCCTGGCGAAACGATTCCCGAATCGCGTCTGCATGCTCATTTTTGGCATGCCACAGGTGAACGGCCGTCTCGGTATCTGTTTGCGATTTGAATTGATAGCCGCGCTTTTCCAGGTCTTGCTTCAATAACTTGTAATTTTCGATAATCCCATTGTGGACGATAGCGAAATAGCCCTTGTTGTCTAAATGAGGATGGGCATTTTCCTGAGTGGGAGCTCCATGAGTCGCCCAGCGCGTATGTGCAATTCCAATACAGCCAGAATGATGGATACCCGCGAGTTGAGATTTAAGACAGGAAACCGGGCCGGCCCCTTTGAAACAATCTATTTTCTTTTGAGCTTCGTCGAAATAAGCCAAGCCGCTTGAGTCATATCCGCGATATTCAAGACTCTCAAGTCCCTGAAGCAGAATGGGTACTGCTTCTTTTTTTCCCACATACCCCACAATGCCGCACATAACACGCATTCCTTTCCACAGGAAACAAACTATTATTGTGTGTTCACCTCGGGAATTGTTGTTTTGATTCTTTTCATGAGTCTGTAAATTTCATCTTTAAGCTTAATGCTATCGTGACGCACAAGCTCATGTTCGTCTCCAACATCTGAGACGATAAGTTCCGCCCTGGTTATTTCCTTGATCTCATCCAGGCTGCGCAATTTAACCGGACATTGATTTTGCTTGGCATATTTCCGGATTGCCTTTTGGGACAAAGTTGTATTTGATAACAAAACATAATCCAGATAATCCCCTTTCAAATATTTCAGAATCTCCCGAATATGATCACCCACGCCGAAGTTAACCGTTTCTCCGGGCTCGGTCATTAAATTGCAAATATAAACTTTTTTGGCTTTAGCCTGCGAAATTGCGAAGCTCACATCGTCAATTATCAAATTCGAAATTACGCTCGTGAACAAATCTCCGGGCCCGATAATCACGATGTCCGAAAATATGATCGATATGAAAGCGTCTGGATTGCAAGCCGGCTTCGGCTGATGCCCCAAATCAACAATTCGTAAATCCGGAGAACGTTCCTCAGCTAAATCAATTTTTGATTCCCCCTTCACGATGGAGCCATCTTCAAACCTCGCCACTAATTGAGTCAGTTCGTTCGTCACAGGCAGAACAATTCCTTGGATGTTGAGAATTTCACTGAGAGCACGAACTGCCCCGGCCATGGTCCCCTTAATGGATGTCAAAGCCGCCAGAAAAATATTCCCGAGATTGTGATCTCGAAGTTCTCCGTTTAAGAAGCGGAACTGCATAATCTCGTTCATTAATTCCGGTGCGTCGGATAATGCGACTAAACTTCTACGAATATCCCCCGGTGGCAATATCCCCATTGATGAGCGCAGTCTTCCGGAAGACCCACCGTCATCACTCATGGAAACAATGGAAGTTAAAAGAACATTAGGATTTTGCTTCAGACCGATAAGCAGGGTAAAAAGACCCGTTCCCCCGCCAATACAGGAAATCCGAGTTTTTGACTGAATCAATGCGTTAAAGTGGGCAATAAATTCTCTTTTATCAAAAGGTTTGCGAACATAATCAAACGCCCCCAAATGTTTCACCTCTAAAATGAACTCGAAATTGGAAGAGGCGGAGCAAACCATAAAATTGATATTTTTCATTTGGGCAATCTCAGAAAATGATTGCCAGTTTTTGAAAAAGGAAGCGTTTTCCCCGTCACCTCGTCACTCGCGGAATCGAGAGATACGTCGAGTGAAGAAGCAATTTGGGATATCCTCTCCACAAAGTCCTCATCTCCTATAACTAGCACCTTCTGACTCATAGCTCCTCCGTCACGGCAAAACCTTCGGGTTTTCAATAATAGAATTCTAACACACGATAGACGGCATCTTTATAAATGGAGAATCTGCAAGAAAAAAAAGGGGGGGGGCTACTGACTTTAGAAATTTATATTGGCTTCAGTCTTCCATCATCCCGTGCAACGATTCCATCGCACGGTCGATTTCTTTGGTGCGGATGATAAATGCGCCGCGCGTCTGATTGTCCGTCGCGGTAAAATAAGCGTAGTCAATATTGATATCGGCAAGTGCCAGTTTGCGGGCAATCGCAGCGATGGTTCCCGGCACATTTGGAATATCCATCACAATCACATCCAGTTCAATCACATAAAATTCTTCGTGCTCCAACAGCAGCGTGGCCTTGGTTGGATTGTCGACAATCATGCGCACCACGGCCAAATCCACCATGTCGTGAATAGACATTGCGGTAATACTGACATTATTTTCACCCAAAATGTTGGTGGCGTGCGCCAACAGTCCGGGACGGTTTTCCAGAAAGATGGAAAGCTGTTTGGCAATACGCATTACAATTTTCTCACTTTCACACCAGCTTCTTCAAGAAGCCGGAGGGCCATGTCGGTCACCGAATACGCATGATTGTAAACCACTTCGGCGATACCGCTATTCAAAATCATTTTCGTGCAGATGAGGCAGGGAGAGTAAGTTGTGTACAGAGTCGCTCCTTTGATGTTCACGCCGTGATAGGCCGACTGCGTAATCGCATTTTCCTCAGCGTGCGAGCATAAACATTCGTCGAGGCGCGTGCCCGATTCGGCAAAACTGTTGCAGCGCGGGCATCCGCCTTCGTTGCAATTCTTCACCCCGCGCGGCGTTCCGTTGTAACCGGTGGCAATAATGCGTTTGTCTTTGACGAGCACCGCCGCAACTTTTCGCTTGATGCAATTCGATCGGAGAGCCACGACCTGCGCAATGCCCATAAAATATTCGTCCCAATCCGGCCGTCCGGCGTGGCGGGAAAGCTGCTGAATGACCGAAAGCACTTTCGCGCGAAGCTCGTCAATCGACCCATTGTTTTCGACGATCACATCCGCTAAAGAAATTGTGGAATCCAGATTCTGAGCGTTTGGGTCACCCGAAGCTTCGCGTTTTTCGAGCACCGTGAATTCATCGAACGTTTTCGGATCATTTTCGCGGGCGCGGGATTTTAAGCGTTCGAAGCGAACCTGCGGCAAAGCCGATACGTTGACAAGCATAAAATCTTTGCGTTTTTTGAACGTTTCGGCTTCAAAGGGATTGCGGATGGAATCGATGACGTAGTTTTTGTCGACCTGGAGGCGCGAAAGGATTTTCTCGGCCAGAATCGTCGGGCCGAATTTGGTGCGAAGTTCATTGCCCAGCCGAATCAAGTTTTCGCGGGTAATTTCTTTTCCAGAAGCTTTCAGCTCATCACGAAGAACGTCGGAGAGCGAGTAATAGTGAAAGTTGAGCGAACGGAGCACGTTAACCACTTCGCCCTTACCTGCCCCATTTTTGCCCGTAAGTCCGATAATCAAGAAATACCTCCTATTTGAGGAGTTAGGAAATAGAACAGCAAAAGTTTTTCTATCTCCCACCTCCTACAAGTAGAATTGTACCAAAAAATTTGATTCAAGTATAATTACCTTGTAACCAAGGAAGGTGCCTATGCGCCGCTATCAGCTAGTCGATTTCGCCGCCCAGTTTCAGAAGGGCTTCCGCAATCACGTGGCTCCGGTCGCAAATGTGCCGGACCTCATGCGCGCGTACGAGCATTTTGAATGCTACGCCACGTACTTTCTTTTCTCGCCCGAAATCCTGACCTACATGGAGCTGCATCCCATCGATGGCCGTCCGTCCGTGTCGGGATTTGACGGAAAAATCTGGGCGCCGTATCTGCCTATCGATATTGATTCTGAAGATCTGGACCGCGCGCTCGTGAATGCCCGGCGGATGGCTGAGTTTTTGTTCATGCGAAAAGGACTCTCCGCGGAGGCGTGCCCCGTTTATTTCAGCGGCGCGAAGGGATTTCATTTTATGCTCGACACCCGCGCGCTTGGACGCATCATCCCCTCGCTTCACCTGCATCTGGTATTTTCACATTTTCGGAAAGAATTGATCTATGAGGTCTCGGGACTGAATCAAGATGTGTTTGATCTGACGATTAAAGACAAAGTCCGATTACTTCGCCTGCCAAATACCGTGAATCAGAAAACGAATCTGTACAAAATTCAGCTGTTGCCGGAGGAGCTGTTTCAGCTCTCAATTTCTGAAATTAAGGAAAAGGCTAGCGAAGCGCGAGAGCTTTATTTTACGGATGAAACAGGTCTGGCGGCGAAAACAAAATCTATTCGGGCGCATCTGGAGCTTGAGAAAATTTTTCGTCGCTCAAGTCGCATCATTCACCGCCTCACACGAAAACCATTCCATTATTTCATCAAGGCCAAGCACGGAACGGATCCCGAGAAATTTTTGTGCCCGGGATTTCTCGAAATGTGGCATTCGCATATTCCGGCCGGAGAGCGAAATAATTCTGCGATTCGATTGTTGTCGGAGTTTCGAAGAAATGGTTTGAGCGAAGAAGAAGCGCGGGATTTAATTTTGGATTGGAATTCGAGGAATTCAATAGGGCTTTCAGATCGCGAGCTCGCCGCAACGCTTAAGTCGGCGTATTCGCGCGCCTATCCCTACCACTTCGGCTGCCACGATCAAATCATTCACAGCTTTTGCCCGCTGAAAGACACACGAAAATGCGATGCGTGGGTGAAGAACCGTGAACCGGGGTCCGGGTTCTGTGATCCGTGATCCGATTTGGATTCTCGGTTCACGGACCACGGTTCACGGTTCACGGTCCTTAAGCCGCCTTCTTCCGGATCTGATCGGCCTGATATTCCCGGCTGAGGGATTGCATAAATTCCACGAAAGAATTGTCGACATGCCAAAAACCATCATCTTTTCTGCGCTGAAAGCCGGCGGCTTTGTAGACGGATTCCTGATCAACCAGTGCCAAGGCCATAATCGTTTCCATCGCGAGTTTCACGCTGACATTGCCACGATTGAGGGCAGCTTCATCAATTTTGAAACGCGAAAAATGATCTTTCTTGACCGCAGGAATCGAGTTTCGATCCAAGGCGGATTCAGCTGAAAAACTGTCCTGAATATTTCGAAGCCGGCGTTCCAATTCAACGGGGCGTATTCCGGAAACATTGGTGAACGGAACAACTTCGATTCCCCGCGCACGGGCAGCTTTCAAAAATTGGTCGTAATATTTTTCCGATTCCAGAATCGGATTTTTCACCGCGATCACACGATCGCCCTTCTTTAAATTATCGAGAATCACGGAGCGCACTTCCGGATTTTTCACCAAATCCTGTGTCACGACTACTGCGCGGCGCTTCGCCTGCTCGGCCGGGACGCCCAGCTTAGCCAGAATATATTCGAGCGGAAGATCAACACTGGGAGCTAAAACTTGAGCCGCGGCCTGGCGGATGCCAAGCGCGCGATTTAGCAATCTCTCCTGCGTCAAATCGCCCTGATAGAGCAAATGATCCGCCGCTTCAATGGCCACGTGGATGATGACTTCTTCATCCTGAACACGGGCCGAACCCAAAGAATTTCCCCGAACCTCCGCCCTTTTCTGATGAAACCTGTAACGAACAACAATGTTGTGACGGTCAGACCGGTAGCCTCGCACGGGAAGCAATCGATCCAGAAATTGATAATTTTTTTCCGTAAACGCCTTCGGATTTACCTCGCCAAAAACTTCCATGGCAGTCCGCGCCGTTTTTCTGACATTCGGCAAATTCTGGGGCGACAATAATGCTAAAAGCTGCTCCAGATTTTTTTCACTAAACACTTCCGGAGACCGTTTGCCCAGCTCTTCCATTTCTCTCACCGCCTGAACGCGAATCATGCTGTCTTCATTGCCGAGGCGCGTGATAATTGCCTGAAGCTTCTGAACTTCGATGATTCGAAGCATCAACAAATCGTGATACAGATCTCTGGCGGAGCCATCGTCGAATCTCGGCGCAGCGCCGAGACTGCTTGCCTTAAGAATCCAGGTTTGTGTTTTTTCATCCCAAGTTA